>NZ_JBITZP010000012.1:0-197308 GCF_044546945.1 Kitasatospora sp. NPDC053057
AACCAGCGGCCGACAGATCCAAACCAGGACACCACGGTCCGTTCTCGCGCGGGTCAGGCCACGGCCCGGGACAGCACCCGTCGATTCTCACAGTTTTCACGGACGAGTCGAGTGGTGAGCTTGTGCAGGAAGTCGCTGCGCCGGTCGGCGATCCTCGCGTGGATCTTCGCGACCTTTCTGCGGGCCTTCTCCCGATTGGCAGAGCCTTTGGCCTTACGGGACAGATCCCGCTGGGCCCTGGCCAGGCGTTCCCGATCCCGGCGCTCGTACCGGGGGTTGGCGATCTTCTCCCCGGTGGAGAGAGCCACCAGCGACGTGACACCCGCGTCGATCCCGATTGCCGCGTCCAGGGCGGGCATAGGCCTGACACCAGGGTCCTCGCACACCACGGTGACGAACCAGCGGCCAGCCGCGTCGCGGCTGACGGTCACCGTGGACGGCGAGACCCCCTCAGGCAGAGGACGGGACCAGACAATGTCCAGCGGCTCCGTCATCTTGGCCAGCGTCAGCTTCCCGTCGCGGAAGCGGAACGCCGAGGCGGTGTACTCCGCCGAGTCGCGGGACTTCTTCTTCGACTTGAACCGAGGGTGCTTCGCCCGCTTCGCGAAGAAGCTCGCGAAGGCCCCTTGCAGGTGCCTCAGTGCCTGCTGCAACGGCACGCAGGAGACCTCGGCCAGATAGGCAAGCTCCTCGGTCTTCTTCCACGCCGTCAGCATTGCTGACGTGGCGTTGTAGTTGACCCGCTCCCCCTGAAGCAGCCACGCCTCGGTTCGGGCAGCCAGCGCCAGGTTGTAGACCTTCCGCACGCAACCGAATGTGCGCGACAGCTCGGCCGCCTGCACAGCGGTTGGATAGAAGCGGAATTTGAACGCCCGCTTCACCTGAGAGTCCTGCACAACTCGCACGATATACCGTCAGATTGTGACCACACACGGGTCATCGCCCACTCAGACACCAGACCGCCTTGGCGGCGGTCCGGCTCTTCCCGTCCCGCTACGCGGGAGTTCGTTTCTCTCCGGCTGAAGCCGGGGGTACCCACCAAGGAGTCCTGATGACGTACCACGGAGCGGTCAAGGTCGGCGGACCGCCGGACGTGCGGGAGCTGGCCCACCTGATCATCACCAAGATGGCCGTCGGCCCGTACGACAACAACGCCTACCTGCTGCGTTGCCGGGCCACCGACGAGCAGCTGCTGATCGACGCGGCCGCCGACGCCCCGGTGCTGCTGGAGACCATCGGGGACGACCTCGAAACCGTGGTCACCACCCACCGGCACCACGACCACTGGGGCGCGCTCGCCGAGGTGGTCGCCACCACCGGCGCCCGCACCGCCGCCGGGCAGCACGACGCCGAGGGCATCGACGTGCCCACCGAGCTGCTGCTCGCCGACGGCGACAAGCTGCGGGTCGGCGAGGTCGAGCTCACCGTCCGGCACCTGGTCGGGCACACCCCGGGCGCGATTGTGCTGATCTACGACGACCCGCAGGGCCACCAGCACGTCTTCACGGGCGACTGCCTCTTCCCGGGCGGCGTCGGCAACACCTGGGGCGACCCGGAGGCCTTCAGGACCCTCTTCCGGGACGTCAACGAGAAGATCTTCGGTGTCCTCCCCGACGAGGCCTGGGTTTACCCCGGCCATGGCAACGACACCACCCTCGGCGCCGAGCGCCCGCACCTCGACGAGTGGCGCGAGCGCGGCTGGTGATATCCCCGGGCCGGTCGGCTCCACCCGGGGCCGACCGACCCGGATCACGGCTCGCCTCCCGAAAGGTGCCGAGCACACGCACACGACGGCTCCATGCAGAGACACACCAAGGCGGCGGCCCTGGACACATCCCGGATGCCGCCGGGGCAGGCCCAGTGCGCAGCCAGCTGACATTCGGCGCTGACGTAGCGCCCGGCCTTGCCCACGTCGAGGCGGATCACGAGGCCGGTCGGCGGGTCCGACCGGCGGACGGCAGCGGTCACGACCAGACCCCCGTGTCGATCATGTTGAAGTCCTCCAGTTCGACCCAGACGATGACCTCGCCCGTGGCGTCGGTGGAGCCCCACTCGCAGCCCGACCGGAGGATGTCGAGCACCTCGGTCCACTGCGTGGACGAGGTGTCAGCCGGTGCGGCCGTCGAGAGCCGGACACGGCCGCACTTTCCCTTGGTGATTCGCACGGGAGCCCCGGCGGCTTGACCGAGCGAGGCCTTGAACAGGCTTGTGCGCATGCTGATCTGCACCGACGTTCCCCTTATCGGTACGGTGAAATCGTATCGATAGAGTAGCGGCGCGAGCGTTACGGTGTCAGCCGCAACGCACCATCCGGAGCGAGGAGGCCGAGGCGTGAGCGACACACCCTCTTACCTGCACGTCGCGGACGCCTTGCGCGGCCACATCACCTCCCGGCGGCTTCAGCCGGGCGATCGTCTGCCGTCCATCAGTGCGCTTCAGCGCGAGCACAAGGTCTCGACAGGTGTGATCCAGCGGGCCTACGCCGTACTGATCGACGAAGGGCTCGTGATCGCACGCCCGGGCGCCGGTTACTACGTCAAGTCCCAGGAGCCGCCGTCCGTTCTGGTGCGTCGCCAGCGCGTTGCGGCTGGCGACGGGTCGCCGACGGAGGCCACCCTCGCCCGACAAGGCGTGCTCGGTACCTGGCGGCACGAGTCACAGCCTCGTGCCGCCGACGCCCGGATCGCGGCCCGGCTGGAGATCCATCCCGGCGACCCGGTGATGCACACCAGCTACGTCTACCTGGCCAACGGCGATCCGGCTCAGCTCGCCGAGAGCTGGGAGCCCATGGCGATCACCGGTGGAAGCCTGATCGTCCTGCCGGAGGCCGGCCCGCACGCGGGCATCGGCGTCGCCGACCGGATGGCCCTCATCGGCATCGAGGTCGGCATGCCGGTCGAACGCATCTCGGCCCGCCAGGCCAGCCGTTCCGAAGCCCAGGCACTCGGCGTCGCGCCAGCCGTGCCCGTGATGGCCATCGAGCGCAGCTACTACGACCAGGCCACCGGCCGCCCGGTCGAGACTGCCGACATCGTGCTGCCCGGCTCGCGCTGGGTCGCCGAGTACGGCCGCCGCCCGCAGAGCTGAGCCCCGCCGCCGGATTCGCCATCCGGCAGCGGGGCTCAGGCTCGTTCGATTGCGGTCAGGCATCGAGCTTCTGCGGCTCGCGCTCGGCCTCGGCCTCGGCGGCCTTCTTCGAGGCCCGCAGGCTGGTCACCGTCGTCACGGCCAGCACCACCACGATGAAGCCCAGGGAGAGCGGGATGCCGATCTCCGGGACGTTCGCGCCGGCCTCGTGGGTGGCGTGCAGGACCAGCTTCACGCCGATGAAGCCGAGGATCACCGACAGGCCGTAGCTCAGGTGGACCAGCTTCTTCAGCAGGCCGCCGATCAGGAAGTACAGCTGGCGCAGGCCCATCAGGGCGAAGGCGTTGGCGGTGAAGACGATGTACGGGTCCTGGGTGAGCCCGAAGATGGCCGGGATCGAGTCCAGGGCGAACAGCACGTCCGTCGTCCCGATCGCCAGCATCACGATCAGCATCGGGGTGATCAGCCGGCGGCCGTTCTCCAGCACGAGGAGCTTGGTGCCGCGGTAGTCCTCGGTGGCGGGGAAGCGCCGGGTGATCGACTTGAGCAGGCGGCTCTCCTCGAACTCCTCGTCCCGCTCGTCGGCCCGGGCCTCCTTGATCAGCTTCCAGGTCGTCCAGATCAGGAAGGCGCCGAAGAGGAAGAACACCCAGGAGAACTGGGTGACCAGCGCCGCACCGCCGGCGATGAACACCGCGCGCAGCACCAGGGCGATGATCACGCCGAACATCAGCACGCGCTGCTGGTAGATCCTGGGCACCGCGAACTTGCCCATGATCAGGATGAAGACGAAGAGGTTGTCGACGCTGAGCGACTTCTCGGTGATGTAGCCGGCGAAGAACTCGCCCGCCGGCTGCCCACCGGAGTGCCACCAGAGGAAGCCGCCGAAGAGCGCCGCCAGCGCGATCCAGACGGCCGTCCAGATCCCGGCCTCCTTGACCGAGACCTCGTGCGGCTTGCGCCCCCCGATGAAGAAGTCCGCCACGATCAGTGCGATCAGCACACCGATCGTGGTGGCCCACATGGTTACGGAAACGTCCATTACTGCTCCTCCGGCAGCCAGGCGAGACGGGTCGTCACTGCCGGAGGTCTCTTCCGCCCATCGGGCCAGCGCCCCGGGGCGCCACGACGGGCACCCGTGATGACGGGGTCGGCTGTCGAGGAATACTCCCCTCCGCTGCCATCGAGAGTAACAGGGATGGCAAGGGAGGGTAAAGAAGGTAAAGAACCGTCAGAGGAACGGCTCGATCGCCGGCAGCAGGTCCTGGAACGTCCGACCCTTCGCCGGGGCGCCGATCGCCTGCATCTCCCAGCCGCCGTTGCCGTCCCGGACCACCTTCGCCATGATCTGCCCGGTGTGCGGCCCGCCGCCCGCCAGCTCGTACCGGGCCAGCTCCACCCCGGTGGTCTCGTCCAGCAGTCGGCAGTGCGCCTGGCGCACCTCGGCGAAGGTCTGCCCGGTGTACGAGCTGACCGTGAACACCACCTGGCTGATGTGCGCCGGCACGTGCAGCAGGTCGACCAGGATCGCCTCGTCGTCCTCGGCGCCGGAGCCGCCCTCCAGGTTGTCCCCGGTGTGCCGCACCGAGCCGTCGGTGGACTCCAGGTGCTGGAAGAACACCACGTCGGTCGGGGTCTTCTCGGCGTACAGCAGCGCCGAGGCGTCCAGGTCGATCTTCCTGGTCCGGCTGCCGAACAGGCCCCGCTTGGGGGCGGCCTGCCAGCCGAGCCCCATCCGGACCACGGTCAGGGCGGCGCCCGCCCCCTTCTGGAGGCTGACCCGCTGCCCCTTGGCAAGGTTCACCGACACGACGTTGTCCTCTCTGCCGGCCACGCGGTCGCTGCCGCACGGCTCCCCGGTGGAACACCCCGTCGCCGTCCCCCGGCTGAGGCCCCCTCTGCTGACGGCCCGCATCCCCGTCCCGAGGGCGCGATGCCGCAGGCCAGCCTAGGGCCTGCGGCACCCGCGACTCCTCCGGGTTACCCGGTTTGTGGCAAGGCTGAGACACCGCCGAGCTTGACCGGTGCCAAACCGGCCAAGCCCGGCGCCAACGCTGCTAGGCCACCCCCGCCTCGCGCATCTGCCGCAGCTCCTTCTTCAACTCCTTCACCTCGTCGCGCAGCCGGGCCGCGACCTCGAACTGGAGATCGGCGGCCGCCGTGTGCATCCGGTCGGTCATCTCCTGGATCAGCTCCGCCAGCTCGGCGGCCGGCATCGACTTGGCCGGCTTGCGCTCCGCGCCCAGCATCGGCACCGGGGCCTTGCCCTTCCCCTGGCCCCGGTAGCCGGTGGAGAGCAGCTCGTCGGTGTCCACGTCCTCCCGGGCGAGGGTGTCCAGGATGTCGCCGATCTTCTTCCGCAGCGGCTGCGGGTCGATCCCGTGCTTCTTGTTGTAGGCCTGCTGCACGGCCCGGCGGCGGTTGGTCTCGTCGATCGCCTTCTCCATCGACGGGGTGATCCGGTCCGCGTACATGTGCACCTGGCCGGAGACGTTGCGGGCCGCGCGGCCGATCGTCTGGATGAGCGAGGTGCCGGAGCGCAGGAAGCCCTCCTTGTCCGCGTCCAGGATCGCCACCAGCGACACCTCGGGCAGGTCCAGGCCCTCGCGCAGCAGGTTGATGCCGACCAGCACGTCGAACCGGCCGGCCCGCAGCTCGCGCAGCAGTTCCACCCGGCGCAGGGTGTCCACGTCGCTGTGCAGGTACCGGACCCGGATGTCCAGGCCGAGCATGTAGTCGGTGAGGTCCTCGGCCATCTTCTTGGTCAGCGTGGTGACCAGGACGCGCTCGTCCCGCTCGACCCGCTTGCGGACCTCGTGCACCAGGTCGTCGATCTGGCCCTCGGTCGGCTTGACGATCACCTCGGGGTCGATCAGACCGGTCGGGCGGATGATCTGCTCGACCTGGCCGTCGCCGCGCGACAGCTCGTACGGGCCCGGCGTCGCCGAGAGGTACACCGTCTGACCGATCCGGCCGAGGAACTCCTCCCACTTCAGCGGGCGGTTGTCCATCGCGGACGGCAGCCGGAAGCCGTGCTCGACCAGGGTGCGCTTGCGCGAGGCGTCGCCCTCGTACATCGCGCCGATCTGCGGGACGGTGACGTGCGACTCGTCGATGACCAGGAGGAAGTCCTCCGGGAAGTAGTCCAGCAGGGTGTTCGGCGGGGAGCCGGGCTCGCGGCCGTCGAAGTGCATCGAGTAGTTCTCGACGCCCGAGCAGGTGCCGATCTGGCGCAGCATCTCGATGTCGTAGGTGGTGCGCATGCGCAGCCGCTGGGCCTCCAGCAGCTTGCCCTGCTTCTCCAGCTTGCCGAGCGTCTGCTCCAGCTCCTGTTCGATGCCGGTGATCGCCCGCTCCATGCGCTCGGGGCCGGCCACGTAGTGCGAGGCGGGGAAGACGTAGATCTGCTCGTCCTGGCTGATGATCTCGCCGGTGAGCGGGTGCAGGGTGTAGAGCGACTCGATCTCGTCGCCGAACATCTCGATCCGGACGGCGAGCTCCTCGTAGACCGGGAAGATCTCGATGGTGTCGCCGCGGACCCGGAAGGTGCCGCGGGTGAAGGCCACGTCGTTGCGCGCGTACTGGATGTCCACGAAGCGGCGCAGCAGCACGTCCCGGTCGATCTCCTGGCCGACCTTGAGCGGGACCATCCGGTCCACGTACTCCTGCGGGGTGCCGAGGCCGTAGATGCAGGAGACGGAGGCGACCACGATCACGTCGCGGCGGGTGAGCAGCGAGTTGGTCGCCGAGTGGCGCAGCCGCTCGACCTCCTCGTTGATCGAGGAGTCCTTCTCGATGTAGGTGTCCGTCTGCGGGACGTACGCCTCCGGCTGGTAGTAGTCGTAGTACGAGACGAAGTACTCGACCGCGTTGTTCGGCAGCAACTCCCGGAACTCGTTCGCCAGCTGCGCGGCGAGCGTCTTGTTCGGCGCCATCACCAGGGTGGGGCGCTGCAGCTTCTCGATCATCCAGGCCGTGGTGGCGGACTTGCCGGTACCGGTGGCACCGAGCAGCACGACGTCCTTCTCCCCCGCCCTGATCCGCCGCTCCAACTCGGCGATCGCCGCCGGCTGGTCACCGTTGGGCTGGTAGGGACTGACGACCTCGAAGGGCGCCACGGACCGCTCAATACTCGTGATGGGACGCACGCCTCCACCGTACGACCCCCGACTGACAACCGGCGCCGCTTCGATCAACCGCCGGCGCAGCGGACGCAGGCGGGGTACCAGGGGAGGGGGGTGAGGATGCGGTGGTGGCGGCAGGTGGCGGCCATGGAGTCGGTGGGGTCCGGGGGCGCGCCGGGGGTGGGGTGGAGGGCGGTGAGGAGGCGGCGGAGGGCCTGGAGGTCGGCCTCGGCGTACGAGGCGTGGTAGCCGAGTTCGTCCCAGCGGTGGCGGGTGAGGGCGAGGTCGACGACGGCGAGGGCGAAGGCGCGGCCGCGTTCCGGGTCGGGGCCCCAGTCGAGTTCGTCGAGGTCGAGGCCGACCATGCCGCGGCCCATCAGGTTCTGGTCCTGGCGGGCGAGCTCGGCGGCGAAGGCGTGCTGCCAGTCGTCCCGGGCCAGGGCGGTGACCGCGAGCATCAGGACCTCGACCAGCACCTCGGTGGCGCCGTTGCCGAGGTCCAGCTCGTGGCCCCCGCCCCGGAAGGGGTTCACCCCAGCTTCTCGCTGTCGCGGGCGAGGGCGACCAGGCGGGATATCGCGCGCAGGTACTTCTTGCGGTAGCCGCCGCGCAGCATGTCCTCGGGGAAGACCTGGTCGAAGGGCAGGCCGGAGGCGGTGATGGGCAGCTCGCGGTCGTACATCCGGTCGGCCAGGACGACCAGGCGCAGCGCGGTGGACTGGTCGTCGACCTGCCGCACGCCGCGCAGGCAGACCGCGGTGACGTCGTCCAGCAGCGCGCCGTAGCGGCTGGGGTGGACGGCGGAGAGGTGGCCGAGCAGGGCGTCGAAGTCGTCCAGCGAGGCGCCGGGGGTGCGGGCGGCGACGGCCTCGACGGTGTCGTCGGCGTACGGCGGCGGGGCGTCGGGCAGGCCGCGGTGGCGGTAGTCCTGGCCGTCGATCCGCATCGGGCGGAAGTGCGCGGACAGTCCCTGGATCTCGCGCAGGAAGTCGGCGGCGGCGAAGCGGCCCTCGCCGAGCTTCTCCGGCAGGGTGTTCGAGGTGGCGCACAGCTTGACGCCGTTCTCGACCAGCCGCCCGAGCAGGGTGGAGACCAGCACGGTGTCGCCCGGGTCGTCGAGCTCGAACTCGTCGATGCACAGCAGGGTGTGCCCGGAGAGGGTCTGGACGGCCTGCTGGAAGCCGAGCGCGCCGACCAGGTTGGTCAGCTCGACGAAGGTGCCGAAGGCCTTGGGGCCGGAGGCGGCGTGCCAGAGCGAGGCGAGCAGGTGGGTCTTGCCGACGCCGTAGCCGCCGTCGAGGTAGACCCCGGCCGGGCCGGTGGGCGCGGGGGCGGAGCGGCGGAACCAGCTGCGCTTGGGCGCGGAACCGTTTCCTCCCGCGAGGGTGCCGGCGAACTGTTCCAGGACCTGGACCGCCTCGTACTGGCTGGGCTGGGTCGGGTCCGGGATGTACGTCCCGAAGCTCACGTCGGCGAACCGGGGCGGCGGGACCATCTCGGCGACCAGCCGCTCGGCGGGCACGACGGGGCGGCGGTCGGTGAGCGCGATCGGGTTGCCGGCCGGGCTCGCGGCGGCTATCGGGTCGGTCGCGGTGGCGGGGCGGGAGGCTGCGGGCACGGTAGTAGAGGGTACGCCCCGTCCCCGGCGCCCCCGAAACGCCTCCGGACCTCCTGCGGGCCACCTCCGGAGCGGCTCCGGTGGAACACTGAGGACATGCAACAGTTGATCAGCCCGCTGGGTGCTCCGGTCGCCGATCCGTCCGATCTGGATTCGCTCGCCGCCGTCTACGCGTACCCCGACCAGGTGAATCGGGGGCGCCCGTGGCTGCGCGCCAACATGGTGTCCGGGCTGGACGGCGGGGCGCGGCTCGACGGTCTGTCCGAGGGCCTGTCCAGCGACGCCGACAAGCGGATCTTCGGGGTGCTGCGGGCGCTGTCGGACGTGGTGCTGGTGGGCGCCGAGACGGTCCGCGCGGAGGGCTACCGGCCGGCCCGGGCCCGTCGGGAGTTCGCGGCCGCTCGGGCGGCGGCGGGGCAGTCCCCGGCCCCGGCGATCGCGATCGTGAGCCGGTCCCTGGACTTCGACCTGGGCGCGCCGCTGTTCACGGAGCCGCTGGTCAGGACGATGGTGATCACCGTCGAGGACGCCGCCGAGGAGCGTCGCCGGGAGGTCGCCGAGGTGGCCGACGTGGTGCTCGCCGGGCGCGGCTCGGTGGACCTGCGGGCGGGGGTGGCGGCCCTGGTGGAGCGGGGCTGGACCCGCCTGCTGACCGAGGGCGGACCGCGGCTGCTGGGGCAGCTGGCGGCGGCGGACCTGCTGGACGAGCTGTGCCTGTCGCTGGCCCCGCTGGTCACCGGCGGCGACGCGCCGCGCATCCTCCGCGATGCGGAAATGCCTGACGTGCAGCGGATGCGGCTGGTCTCATTGATCGAGCAGAAAGGATTCCTCTTCACCCGCTACCTGCGTCACCTGGGTTCGGATGACCCCGTGACCCCCCGATCGTGATCCCGTTATGCGATGCCGGGGCCCGGGGGCCGGCCACTGGAAGGGACTCACGTGTTCAAGACGGTACTGATGATCGAAAAGGCTCTCTCGGACGCGGACGTGGAGCTCGTCACGACGCTCCACAGCGACGAGAAGGTGTCCTTCGTCGTCCTGATGCAGCCGCGCGGCAAGCAGGACGAACTGCTGCGGGCGCTCGACGACGTCGCCCTCGGCCACCTCGACAAGGTGGTGCACGAGCACGACGAGTCCGAGAGCGGCCCGACCGTGGCCAGCGAATCGCTCGAACACAGCCTGCGCCACCTGCGCGCGGCCGGGGCCGAGGCGATCGGCGAACTGGTCGAGGACAAGCCGCTGGAGCGGCTGCGCGCGGCGGTCGAGGAACACCGGGCCGACGAGGTCGTGGTGCTCACCTCACCGCACTTCGTGGAGGAGTTCTTCCACCGCGACTGGGCCTCCCAGGCCCGGCACAAGGTGGGGGTGCCGGTGCTGAGGCTGTTCGCCAGCGACTCCTGACCCGGCGCGCCGGTGGTGCAGAATCGTCCTTGCGGTCCGCCCGCGAGGACGATTCGCACATCGCAAGGACCCACCTGTGCCCACCCAGCCCCCGCCCGTACGGAGCCACGCCTTGAACGACGCCGCGCACGACCTGCACGCCCCGCACTTCATCGGCATCGGCGGCGCCGGGATGTCCGGCCTGGCGAAGATCCTCGCAGTGCGCGGTGCCAGTGTCTCCGGCAGCGACTCCAAGGAGTCCGAGACCGTCCTCGCGCTGCGCGCCCTCGGCGCTACCGTGCACGTCGGCCACGCCGCCGAGCACGTCCCGGACGGCGCCAGCAGCATCGTGGTCTCCAGCGCGATCCGCGCCGACAACCCGGAGCTGGTCGCCGCCCACGAGCGCGGCATCCCGGTGGTGCACCGCTCCGACGCGCTGGCCGCGCTGATGGGCGGCCGCCGGGCGCTCGCGGTGGCCGGTACCCACGGCAAGACCACCACCACCAGCATGCTCGCCGTCGCCCTCGGCGAGCTGGGCCTCGACCCGTCCTACGCGATCGGCGGCGACCTCGACGCCCCCGGTTCCAACGCCCAGCACGGCACCGGCGAGATCTTCGTCGCCGAGGCCGACGAGAGCGACCGCAGCTTCCACAAGTACGCGCCCGAGGTGGCGATCGTGCTCAACGTGGAGCTGGACCACCACGCCAACTACGCGTCGATCGACGAGATCTACGAGTCCTTCGAGACCTTCGTCGGCCGGATCACCCCCGGCGGCACCCTGGTCGTCTCCGCCGACCACGACGGCGCCCGCGAGCTGACCTCCCGGGTGGCCGCCCGCGAGGGCCTCAACGTGGTGACCGTCGGCGCCGCCGAGGACGCCGACCTGCGCGTCCTCTCGGTCATCGCCCGCGGCATGACCAGCGAGGTCACCGTCCTGCTGGACGGCGCCGAGCTGACCTTCACCGTCTCGGTGCCCGGCCGGCACTACGCCCACAACGCCGTGGCCGCACTGGCCGCCGGCGTCGCACTGGGCGTCCCGGCCGCCGACCTGGCCAAGGCGCTCGGCGCCTACACCGGCGTGCGCCGCCGCCTGCAGCTCAAGGGCGAGGCGGCCGGCGTCCAGGTGATCGACTCCTACGCCCACCACCCGACCGAGATGACCGCCGACCTGGAGGCGATCCGCGAGGGCCTGGACGGCGCGGGCCGCGTCCTGGTGGTCTTCCAGCCGCACCTGTTCAGCCGCACCCAGCAGCTCGCCGAGGAGATGGGCCGGTCCCTGGCGCTGGCCGACGCCTCCGTGGTGCTGGACATCTACCCGGCCCGCGAGGACCCGATCCCGGGCGTGACCAGCGAGCTGATCATCGACGCCGCCCGCCGGGCCGGCGCCGACGTCACCGCCGAGCACGACTTCGCCGCCGCCCCCGCCCTGCTGGCCGGCCTGGCCCGCCCGGGCGACCTGCTGCTCACCATGGGCGCGGGCGACGTCACCAACCTGGGGCCCGAAATTCTGAAGCACCTCGCGAACGTTGCCTCCAAGGTCTGACGTTACGCCGAGCGGGAGTCGTGATGAGCTACGAGATCCAGAAGACCGAGGCCGAATGGCGCGCCCAGCTCAGCCCCGAGGAGTACCACGTGCTCCGCGAGGCGGGCACCGAGCGCCCGTTCGTCGGCGAGTACACCGACACCAAGACGGTCGGCGTCTACAGCTGCCGCGCCTGCGGGGCTGAGCTGTTCAGCTCCGACACCAAGTTCGACAGCCACTGCGGCTGGCCCTCGTACTACGCGCCGCTGGCCGAGGACCGGGTCGAGTACATCGAGGACACCTCGCTCGGCATGCGCCGCGTCGAGGTGCGCTGCGCCCGCTGCGGCGGGCACCTGGGCCACGTCTTCGAGGGCGAGGGCTACGGCACCCCGACCGACCAGCGCTATTGCATCAACAGCATCTCGCTGACGCTGCGCCCGGCCGAATAGGACCGGCACCGAGGGCCCGGACGGAGACCGTCCGGGCCCTCCCTGCTATCCGGCCACCGGCGCGAAGTGGACCGGGAGGTGGACCAGGGCGCGGTGGAAGGGGCCGGGGCGCCAGAGCAACTCCCCTGCCGGGGTGGCGAGTTCGAGGTCGCTGAGTCGGCTGGTGAGCTGTTCGATGGCGGTGATGGCGATCAGCAGGGCGGGATCGCGGGCCGGGCAGGCGTGCGGGCCGGCCGCCCAGGCCAGGTGGGCGCTCTCGCCGCTGCGGAGTTCGCCGCCGTCGGTGGGTGGCGCGGCCTGGGAGTTGGCGGCCGCGTACGAGACCAGTACCAGGGAACCGGCCTTGATCTCGCGGCCGTGGAAGGTGATGTCGTAGCGCGGGTAGTGGGCCGAGAGGTTGGCCATCGGCGGCTCGTGCCACAGCACTTCGTCGATCGCCTGGTGGGCGGTCATCGCGCCGCCGAACAGCGAGCCGGCGTAGCGGGCGTCGGTGAGCAGGCGCAGCAGGGCGTTGCCGATCAGGTTGGTGGTCGGCTCGTGCCCGGCGATCAGGGTCAGGGTGATCTGCCGGATCACCTCGTCGTCGTCCAGCCCGACCGGGTGGGTGACGAACCAGGAGGCGAGGTCGTGCCGGGGGCGCTCGCGGCGCTCGGCGACCATCGCGGTGACCACCGCGACGAGCTTCCCGTACGCGGCGCCGGCCCGGGCGGTGGACTCGATCAGCCCGGTGATCGCGGCCACCACGTCGGCGTGCTGCTCCTCGGGAACGCCGAACCAGGTGGTGAGCACGAAGGCGGGCAGCTGGCGGGCGTACTCGGCGATCAGGTCGGCGTGGCCGACCGCGGCGAAGCGGTCGATCAGCTGGTGGGCGGCCTCGGCGACCTGGCGCTGCAGCCGGTGCGGTTCGAGCAGGGCGAGGCCGTCGGTGATCACCGCGCGGTAGCGGGCGTGCGTCGCGCCGTCGCTGAACAGGGCGGTGGGGCGGTAGCCGAGCACCGGCAGCAGCGGGGAGTCCGGCGGGACGGTCGCCTGCCAGGCGCGGGAGTCCTTGGAGAAGGTGTCGGTGTCGCGCAGCAGGTCCAGGGCGGCCTGGTAGTCGGTGACCAGCAGGGCCTCGACGCCGGGGGCGATCTCCACCGGGGCGACCGCGCCATGGCGGCGCAGCCGCTCGTACACCAGTTGCGGGTCGGCGGCGAAGACCGGGCCGTAGATCGGGGTCGGTCGGGTCTCGACGGTCACGGACGCTCCTGGGGGTCGGTGGAGGCGGCGGGCAGGGTGTCGAGGACGTGCTCGGCCAGCGCGATCAGCGCGTCGATGCTGCTCCCGCGCTCGCGCGCGTCGCACAGCAGCAGCGGGGTCGCGGCGTGCAGGTCCAGGTGGGCGCGCAGCACCTCGGGCGGATGGTCCGGGGAGTCCGGGAAGCGGTTGACGGCGACGGCGTACGGCAGGCCCTGCTCCTCGACCATGTCCATGATCTCGAAGGAGTCGGCCAGTCGGCGGGTGTCGGCGAGCACCAGGGCGCCCAGGGCACCGCGGGCGATGTCCTGCCAGAGCGGGAAGAAGCGGCGCTGGCCGGGAGTGCCGAACATGTAGAGCACCGTGTTGCCCGGCAGGGTGAGCCGGCCGAAGTCGACCGCGACGGTGGTGGTGGACTTCTCGGGCAGCCCGGCCAGGTCGTCCACCGGTCGTCCGGTCTCGGTCATCGCCTCCTCGGTGTGCAGGGTGGCGATCTCGGAGAGGGTGCGGATGAGGGTGGTCTTGCCGACCCCGAACGGGCCGGCGACCACCAGTTTCATCAGCGTCTGGTCCCGGTCGGGCAGGTAGCCCACCCGGCTCGGCCGGTCGTCCGGGCTACCGGAGGGCACGGAGTCCAACGAGGAGCCTCTCGACGATGGAGCGGTCGGTCTGCTGGGTGCGCGGGATCGGCGCGCGGGCGTGCAGGCAGCCCGCCTCGACCAGGTCGGCCGCGAGGAAGACGGTGGCGCTGACCGGCAGGCGCAGGTGCGCGGCGGCCTCCACCACGGTCAGCGCGCCGGGGCGCAGCAGTTCCCAGAGCCGACGGTGTTCGGGTTCGAGTTCGGTCGGCGGTTCGGCGCGGTCGGCCCGGTCCGCGAACAGGACGGTCAGCCGCTCGAAGCCTTCGGTGCCGGGGCGGCTGCGGCCGCCGGTGGCGAGGTAGGCGGGCACCATCCGCCTGCGGGGGACGGCGGTCATGACCCGGCGGCGGTGTCCGGTGCCCCGGTGTCCTGCTGGCGGGACGGGCTCGCGAGCGCACGGCCCAGGGCGGCGACCTGGAGCTGCATCTGGTAGGCCACGTTGCCGAGTTGGGCGTCCGGCGCGGTGAACACGGCGAGCGAGGTGTTCTCCCCGGCGGGGACGACGATGGCGTAGCCGAGGTCGGACTCCACCACGGTCTGGGCCAGCCGCGGCCGCTCGGTGTCGGTGAAGGCGGTGGTGAAGGCGCGGGCCGCGGCGTGCACGGTGGCGGTCATCGCGGCGACCCGCTCGGCGGAGGCCCGGCCGAGGCCGTCGGAGGCGCCCTCGACGAGGCCGTCACCGGTGGCGACCACCGCGTGCAGCACCCCCGGCAGCTCCAGCAGGGGGTTCAGCACCCAGGAGATCTCGTCGGTGGCGGTCGGGCTGGGCGAGCTGCTCACTGCTTGGCTCCTTCTAACGTCGGTCCGGTGGTGTGGTCACCGGTTTCGCGGCCGGCGGCGGTGCCGCCGGTGCTGACGGTGCCGGTGGTGTCGCCGCCGGTGCCGGTGGTCTCGGTGGTCTCGGCGGTGCCGGTGAACTCGCCGGCTTCGCTCGACGCACGGGCGCCGTGAGCCTGCGCGGCGGCGGCCCGGCCGGAGTCGGTGCCCCGCTGGAGCGCCTGCCAGTGGGCGGCGGCCTGCTCGGGGCTGCGGACGTACGGCGCGGGCTGCTCCCCCGGGCCGTTCACTGTTCCTGCCTCCGTGCCGACCCCCGGTTCCTCGGCGGTGAGCGGGCGGCGGCGGCGCCGACTGGGCAGGCCGCTGCCGTCCCCGCCCTGGACGGCGCCCGCGTCCGGGTCGGGCACCACGTGGATGGCCGGCGCCGCGGGCGGGCCGGGCTGGTTGTGGCGGTCGGCGAGCACCGGCCCGTCCTGCTCGTCGGCGTCGCGCATCGGCGGGACGGCCGCGACGGCGGGTGCCGGCGCCGGGCCGCTGCCGGCCCGCAGCGGCAGCGGGGTGAGCACCGACAGCGGCTGCTCGTCGTCCACGACCGTCACCAGCGCGGCCGGGATGCGCAGGATGGTCCGCATGCCGCCGTACGGCGAGGGCTCGATGTGGCAGGCGAAGCCGTACTGGCGGGCCAGCTTGCCGACCACCGCGAAGCCGGTCCTGGGCGGGTTGCCGAGCTCGGTGAGCAGCACGTCCGGCGGGCCGGCCAGCAGCCGGCGGGCCCGGCGCAGCTGGTCCTCGTCCATCCCGATGCCGCTGTCGTCGATGATCACCAGCGCGCCGCGGCCGCCCTGCTGGACGGTGACCGGGACGTCCGTCTCCGGGTGGGAGTACGCGGTGGCGTTGGCGAGCAGTTCGGCGATGGTGATGGCGATCGGCTCGGCAGCCCGGGCGACCACGGCCAGCCGCTGCTCGCGCAGGTGGTTGGCGACCTTGATCCGGGCGTAGCCGGGCACCCGGGAGAGCGCGCCGACGACCACCTCGGCGAGCGGGGAGTCGGTCCGGGCCAGGCCGGGCCAGGCCTCGCAGAGCACTGCGACGGTCTGGATCCGGCGCAGCGCGACCTCGTTGCGGAAGTCGACCTCCAACAGCCGGGGGTCGTCGTTGTCGTGCTGGAGCTGCTGGACCAGGCTCTGGATCTGGTAGAGCAGGGTCTGGATCCGGGAGGTGGCGCCGCGCATGGCGGCCCGGGCGGCGGCGTCGACCCGCTCGCGCTCGTCGGCGAGGGCCGCGGTGGCGGCGTCCAGGACGGACTGGAGCGCCCGGACGGCCTCGGGGCCGACGGCGCGCGCGTCCAGCGGACCGACCAGCGGCGCGTTGACGTGGGTCAGCCGGACGGAGGTGGCGGCGACCCGCTCCTGGGCGAGGTGGCCGATCTCGGCGAGCAGCGCGGTGGCGTGCCGCTCGGCGGCGGCGGACCGGGCTTCGGCCTCCGCGGCGCGGGCGTTCGCCTCCCCGACGCCGGCGTTCGCCTCCTTGGCCCGGGCGTTGGCGGCGGCGCTCCGCTGGTCGGCGGCCCGAGTGTGCTCCTCGGCCCTCCGGGCCTGCTCGGCCGCGTTCCGTATGGCCTCCTGGGCCTCGTTCAACTGGCGTTCGGCGCGGGCGAATTTGGCCTCGGCGGCGCGGGCCTGCTGCTCGCGGTGGCCGAGCGCGGCCTCGGCGGCCACCGCCCGGCGGACGGCCGCGGCCCGGCCGCGGGCGAGCACGACCGCGGCCGCAGCGGCGACCAGCGCCAGGACGATCAGCGCGATCTGCGTCATCGGGGTCCTCGGGTGTCCTTGCTGCTGGGCCCGGGCCGTCGCCCGGGGTTCGGTTCCGGGCGGAGCACGGGAGCGGGTCGCGCGGTTCGGGGTTCGGGGTGCGGGGCGCCCGGTGCGGGGCGTGCGCGGGTGCGGGCGGGGTTCCTGCCGGCGCTCCGGCGGTCAGCTCCGGGCGGAGCGGGGGTGCGGGATGCGGGTGGCGTCCTCGGCCAGTTCGCGGGCCACCAGGGCGACCTGGCCCATGGCGTCCAGGATGCCGGGCAGTTCGGAGCCGTCCAGGTGCCGGTACTCGGCCGCGACGGTGAGCACCAGCCGCTCGGGCAGGCCGAGTTCGGGGTGGCGCTGCTCGGCGATCACCCGCCGGGCGGCGTCCAGCGCGGGTATCCCCGCGGCGTGCAGGGTGTGGGCGCGCTCGCGGACGTACGCCAGGTAGCCGATGTGCTCCTGGACGCCGTCGCGGTCGAGCACCGGGCCGTGGCCGGGGACGAAGATCTCCGCGCCGGTGGCCAGGGCCTGTTCGCAGGCGCCGATGATGTTCTCCAGCGGGCCGGCCCAGTGCGAGGGGTGGTCGCCGGGCTGCTCGGGGGTCGAGGAGAAGATCACGTCGCCGGTGAACACCGCGCGCTGATGCGGGAGGTGGACCATCAGGTCCCCGCCCGTGTGGGCGGCGGGCAGGCTGGTGATCTGCACCGGGTGGCGGCCGACCTTCAGCTCCAGCTCGCCGGTGAACACGGTGTCGGGGTGCACCGGTTCGGTGGTGGACCAGTCGAAGCGGCCGAAGTGCTCGCGGAGGTAGCCGCCGAGCGGTGAGTCCGGGTCGCTGTTGGCGAGCAGCGCGTGCTGCTGCTGGGGGGTGGGCTCCCAGTGGATGTGCTCCAGCGCCTCGCGGGTGGCGATCACCTCGGCGTCGGGGAGCACCCCGGCGCCCCACAGGTGGTCGCCGTTGGCATGGGTGACGACCACCCGGTCGATGTCGACCCCGGTGGGCAGCAGGCGCCGGCTGGCGGCCAGGAACTCCCCGGCCAGCGAGGGGTCGTACGGGGTGTCGATCCAGAGCGCGGTGGTCTCGGAGGCCAGCAGGCCGCAGTTGGCCAGGCCCCAGCCCCGCTTCGGGGGGAGCCACACGTACAGGTCCTCGGCAATCGCGCTCACGTTCGCACGGTTGATCGTCATGCGCGCGATTATGCCCATGTCGTGTCAGGGATGGGGCAAAACCACTACGGACAACCGGAGTTCATGCCCCGGTCCCTCCCGCCCTGTCCTGATTCGTACTGCACGGTCAGGACCAATCGTCTCACTCTTCGGGACGACTCATGGACACTTCGCCCCGCAACCCCGACGGGACGTCGGACCGCGGCGCGGGGAGGATCCGGCAGACCTCGACCGTGACGTCCACCGTGTCCAGTCCGATCACCCGCCCCTCCACCGCGACGAATCCTTTCTCCCCCGAGCGGAACAGCACCGCCAGCGGAGAGCTCCGGCTCGCCGAGGTCAACGCCTCCACCGCCATCGCCGAGCCGAAGGCGAACACCCCGCACAGCACGACGCAGGGCGCGTGCCGGGGCGTACGGGTGACGAAGAGGAAGCCGTGGTCGCGGAAAATACCCCCATCGTGGCGATCGGAGCGTAGCGATCTCCGTACCGACGGTCACGCCAAGCGCTTGATCCCCTTGCGCTCCCCCGCACAGCGCTCGTACCCGAGCCAGGAGTTGACCGCCAGCATCGGCGCGTTGGTGGTGTCGTTGCTGGTGTACGCGCTCCGGTAGCCGGCCGCCGCGGCGAGCCGCAGGGACTCCAGCTTGGCCAGCCGGGCCAGGCCGCGGCCGCGGAACTCCCGGCGGCAGGCGGTGAACGCGGACCAGTAGCGGTCCACCCCGTCGGTCTGCGCCATGGTGAACGCGGCCGGCTCGCCGTCCACCACGGCGACCACCGTCAGCCCCAGGTCCAGGTCCGGCCGGGCCCAGTCGGCCTTCAGCCACTCCTCGTACTCCAGGGCGTCCATCTCCACCTCGCCGGGCTCATCCCGGATCGCGTCCGCCTCCACCAGGAACAGCGGGCGCGGATCGTCCGCCCAGTCGGTGGCGGGGCGCAGCTCGACACCGGCCGGCCGTACGGGCGCCTGCGGCAAGGGCAGCGTGAGGTCCCGCCCGCCGAACTGCGCGGTACGCCCCAGCTCGTAGCCCCGGGCGGTGGCGAAGGCCAGCGTGGCGGGCTCGTCGTCCAGCCAGGTGTGCAGTTCCGTCACCCCGTGGCCGGTCAGGTGCCGTTCGGCCGCGGCCAGCAGGGCGGTGGCCGCGCCGCGCCGCCGGAACTCGGGCAGCACGCTGCCGTTGGCGTAGCCGACGCCGGTGGTCGTCGTCCCGAGCACCAGCGCGCAGCGCACCGCACCGACCACCCGGCCGTCCAGCTCGGCGACGAAGGTGCGGAAGTGCTGGTCGGAGTCCTGCCGGGCGTTCAGCCAGAGCAGGGCCTCGGCGGTCATCACCAGGTGCTCGCGCCCGGCCCGGTGCGCGGCGGCCACCGCCTCGGCGTCCTCGGGGCGGAAGTCACGGATCGTCAGCGTGCTCGCAGTCATGGATTCGCACGCTATCCGCCGCCACTCGCCGACCGCCTCCGATTTTCCCGACCGGAAGCAAGCTCAAATAATGCTCTGAGAAGACCGGGTGAGGCTTGGCAGCCACCCTGTCCGGGGACATCCTCAGCAGCACGGCCGCGCGGTCCTGGCGACGACGCCCGCTCCGCCCGACGGCCTCCCCACCCAGCCCTCCGAAGGGGGCGCACCGATGACTTCCCCTGCCTCCACGACCCGGCCCGGCGTCAAGGCCGCGCTCGAGCTCGGCGTCGGCCTCGGCTGGCGCAGCGAGATCGACACCGTGGTCGAGCGCCAACCCGGTCTGGACTGGGTCGAGGTGGTCGCCGAGAACATCTGCGCCGACCACCTGCCCACCTCGCTCACCGTGCTGCGCGAGCGCGGCGTCACCGTCGTCCCGCACGGCGTCGGCCTCGGCCTCGGCGGCGCCGGTCTGCCCGACCCCGAGCGGCTCGGCAAGCTCGCCGCGGCGGCGCTCGCGCTCGACTCCCCGCTGGTCACCGAGCACCTGGCCTTCGTCCGGGCCGGCGGCCTTGAGGCCGGCCACCTGCTGCCCGTCCCCCGCACCCGGGACTCGCTGCGGGTGATCGCCGAGAACGTCCGGATCGCCCAGGACCAGCTTCCGGTGCCGCTCGCCCTGGAGAACATCGCCGCCCAACTCGCCTGGCCGGACGACGAGTTCACCGAGGGCGAGTTCCTCGCCGAACTGGTCGCACGGACCGGCGTCCGACTGCTGATCGACGTCGCCAACCTGCACACCAACCGGGTCAACCTCGGCATCGACCCGGCCGCCGAACTCGACCGCCTGCCGCTGGAGGCGCTCGCCTACGTGCACGTCGCCGGCGGCACCCTGGTCGACGGCGTGTGGCACGACACCCACGCCCACCCCGTCACCGAACCGGTGCTGGAGGTCCTGGCCGAACTCTGCGCGCGGGTCGCACCACCCGGCGTCCTGCTGGAACGGGACGCCGACTTCCCGCCGCCCTCCGAACTGGCCGGTGAACTGGACGCCATCCGCCGGGTGCTGGAGGGGAGCACCCCGCGATGAACGACCTGGACCGCGCCGAACGCCCCGTGGACGAGGGCACGACCGCCGCCGCCCGGGAGCGCCTGGCCCGGCGGCAGGAGGAACTGCTGGCCGCCCTGGTGGCCGGCGGGCCCGTCCCGCCCGGCTTCGACCCGGACCAGGTCCGCGCCCAGTCCACCGGCCTCGCCGCCAAGCGGCGCGACACCACCGCGAAGATCGCCCCCGACCTGCCCCGCCTGCTCGGGGCGCAGTACGGGCCGCTCTTCCTCGGCTACGCCCGCACCCACCCGCAGACCGGCGGCTACCGCGCCGACGCCCGGGCCTTCGCCGGGTGGGTGCTCACCGACGGCGGCCCGCCCGCCGCCGACCACCGCCGCGCCCTGGAGCAGTGGCTCCAGCAGGCGCCGGAGCGGGCCGAGCGGCCACCCGGCCCGCTCACCCGCCTGCGCCGGGCCCTGCGCGGCCGCTGACCCATTCACACCTCGGGGGAACCGCCCATGTGGCACAACAGCTACTTCCTCATCCCGGCCGTCCTGCTGGTCGCGGCCGCGGTGTACGCCGCGCACACCCGCCAGCGGGTCCGGCACGTCCCGTACCCGCAGGGCCTGCCCGGCCGCGGACTGCCGCTGCTGGACGCCGCCTTCCTGGCCGGCGGCCCCGGCCGGGTCTTCGACACCGCGCTGGTCCGGATGCACCTCGGCGAGCAGGTCGTGATCAGCCGCTCCGGCCTGGTCACCCTCACCGGCGCCAAGCCGTACGACGCCGTCGACCAGGCGGTCCACGACGCCGTCGGCCCGACCGGCAGCCGGGAACTCGGCGCACTGCGCCGCATGGTGATGCGCTCCGCCGCCGTCCAGGAGATCGGCGACCGGCTCGCCGACCGCGGCCTGATGCGCCGCCCCGAGCGGATGCAGCGCGCCCGCACCGCCCGCCGGCTGCTCTGGCTCGCGATGCTCGACGTCGTGGTCTTCGCCGTGCTCGCCCTGCTGCTCGACGACAACGAGGCCCTCTACGACCGCCCCAACCTCCTGATCCCGGGCTTCCTGCTGTTCCTCGGCGCCATCGCCCTGGCCACCAGCTCCCCGGCCAAGGGCCGGATCACCCCCGCCGGGCAGCGCCAGCTCACCCTGATGCAGGGCAGCACCCCGTGGACGCCGAGCTCGGGCATCTCGCCCCGGCTGGCGGGCGGCGCGGTGCTGGGTGCGCTCGCGCTCGGCGGGCTGGCCGTCGCCGGGCTGGAGAACCTGGAGCTGGAGGAGGCGATGATGGCCGCGGCGGCCCAGGAGGAGGCCGTGCGGCAGGCCACCGCGAGCGCCTCGTCGTCGTCCTCGTCGTCGTCCTCCTCGTCCTGCGGCAGCTCCGCCACCTGGTGCGGCTCCTCCGGGTCCTCCGGGTCCTCCACGTCGAGTTGCGGCTCCTCCACGTCGAGCTGCGGCTCCTCGCACCACTCCAGCTGTGGGGGGTCCTCCCACCACTCCAGCTGCGGGTCCTCGCACTCCACCTGCGGCTCGTCGTCGTCCAGCTGCGGTTCCAGCTGCGGTTCCAGCTGTGGCGGCGGTTGCGGCGGCTCCTGATCCCGGGGCCGCACGGCTGACGTCACAGTTCGGTATCGCGGTCCTGGAAGCCGTTCCCCACGCCATGGCCCCAGGCATACAACAAGCCCATGTGGTTGCTGTTCCTGATACCGGCCTGTGTCGCGGCGGTGCTCTCCTGCCTCCGGCTGGTGCGGATGACCGCCACCGCCGACGCCCTCGCCGACCAGGACCGGCTGCGCCCGCCGGAGGCCGTCGGCATCGGGCTCTACGAGACGGCGTACCTGGCCGGCGGCCCGGACCGGGTGGTGGAGCTCGCCCTCGTCCTGATGGCCGGCCGCGGCCGGCTGCACCTCGCGCACACCGGCTGGACCACCGTGGTCGACCCCAGGGGCCGCAGCCGCCTGGAGCGCGCCGTCATCGCCACCGTCGGCCCCGAGGGCCAGTGCCGTACGGACGAGCTGCGCCGGGCGATGGCCGAGCACCCCACGGTGCTGGAGATCGGCGCCCGGCTGGCACTGGCCGGCCTGGCCACCCCGGCCCTGGTCCAGCGCAACACCGTGGTGGTGTTCCGCCAGGTCCGGCACGCGATGCTGCTGACCCTGGTGCTGCTCGCCGCCTCGCTCTCCCTCAGCGGCTTCACCGGCGGTGACACCGTCGCCCCGCTCGCCTGGTTCTCGCTGCCGCTGGTGCTCACCGCCGGCACCCTGCTGATGGCCCGGGTCGACGTCTACCCGTACACCCGCTGGGCCTCCCCGATCGGCCAGGAGGTGCTGCGCGAGGTCCGCCCGGCCCGTCAGCGCGGCCTCGCCGACGACGAGGAGCGCGAACTGCTCACCGCCGTCGCCATGAACGGCCCCGCCGTCCTCCCCGACCCCCGCCTGCGCGCCGCCCTCCGCCCCCACCGGACCTGAGGGCCAGCCACACCCCGCAACGGCCGGAGGCCGGCTCCCCCGTGCCTGAGCAGGGGGAACCGGCTTCCGTACGGTGTGGGTGAGGTCAGACCAGGCCGTTCAGCAGCTCGCTCACCGGCTTGCGGCGGCCGGTGTAGAACGGCACCTCCTCGCGGACGTGCATCCGGGCCCGGGAGGCGCGCAGGTCGCGCATCAGGTCGACGATGCGGTGCAGCTCGTCCGCCTCGAAGGCGAGCAGCCACTCGTAGTCGCCGAGCGCGAAGGAGGCCACCGTGTTGGCCCGCACGTCCGGGTAGCCGCGCGCCTGCATGCCGTGCTCGGCGAGCATCGCGCGCCGGTCCTCGTCGGGCAGCAGGTACCAGTCGTACGAGCGGACGAACGGGTACACGCAGACGTAGTCGCGCGCGCGCTCGTCGGCGAGGAACGCCGGGATGTGCGACTTGTTGAACTCGGCCGGGCGGTGCAGGGCCATGTTCGACCAGACCGGCTCCAGCTGGCGGCCGAGGCCGGTGCGGCGGAAGCGGTTGTACGCCTCCTGCAGGTCGTCCGAGTCCTCGGCGTGCCACCAGATCAGGATGTCGGCGTCCGCGCGCAGCCCGGACACGTCGTACGTGCCGCGCACCGTCACGTCCTTGGCGGCGAGCTGGGCGAACAGCTCGTCCACCTCGGCGGCGAGGGCGGTGCGGTCCTCGGGCAGGGCGCCCTTGAGCTTGAACACCGACCACATGGTGTAGCGGATGACCTGGTTCAGGTCGCGCGCCTTCTTCTTCTCGGGCTGCTGCTCCGGCTCCCGCTCAACGCTCTCAGTCATGCGCCCATTGTCCTCTCCGTGGAACCTTCCCCGGTCGCCGGGGTCAACAGTTTGTCGATGGCCGCCGCGGCGGCGGCCGCCGAACCGATGCAGGCCGGAATCCCCACCCCGTCGTACGCGGCGCCGCACAGCGCCAGCGCCCCCACCGCCTCCGCCGCCGACCGGACCCGGGCCACCCGGTCCAGGTGGCCCACCGGGTACTGCGGCAGACCGGCCGTGAAGCGCGACACGAAGGTGTCGTACGGCCGGGCGGTCAGGCCGATCGCCTCCTCCAGGTCCGCCAGCGAGCGGGCCACCAGCTCCTCGTCCGGCAGCTCCAGCACCTGGTCCTCGCGGTGGCGGCCCAGCGAGGTGCGCAGCAGGAACGCGTCCGGGGCGGAGCGCTCCAGCCAGCCCCACTTGTTGGAGGAGAAGGTCGAGGCCTTGATCCGGCGGCCGTCCACCGGCGGCACCAGGAAACCGCTGCCGGTGGGCGGCTCGGCCAGATCGGCGCGGCGGAACGCCAGGGTCACCAGCGCCATCCCCGCGTACTCGACGGTGTCCAGCTCGACGGCGGCCGCCGGGGCGTCCGCGCGCAGCAGCCGGGCCGCGGCCGGCGCCGGGACGGCCAGCACCACGGCGTCCGCGGTCAGCACCTCACCGCCGGCCACCACCCGCCAGCCCTCGGGGGTGCGGCGCAGCTCTTCCACCGGGGTGTCGGTTCGCAGGTCCACGCCCGCCTTGACGCAGGCCGCGGCGACCGCCTCCGGCAGGGTGCCGAGGCCGCCGCGCAGGCCCTGGAACACCGGGGTGCCGACCACCTGCGGCCGGGAGGCCAGCTCGTGCACTCCCTCGACCAGCGAGCCGCCGCCCCGGGCGATCGGCAGCAGCTGCGGCACGGCGGCGCGCAGCGAGATCTCGTCGGCGCGCCCGGCGTAGACGCCGCCCAGCAGCGGCTCGACCAGCCGGTCCACCACTTCCCGGCCCAGCCGGTCGGCGACGTAGCGGCCGATCGCGACGTCCGCCCCGACCTCGGTGGTCCGTTCACTGCGGGCCCGCTCCAGCCCCTCGGCGGTGAGCACCCCGGAGGCGGCCAGCGCCTCCAGGTCACCGGGGACACCCATCACCTGCCCGCCCGGCAGCGGCCGCAGCGCACCCCGGGTCCAGATCGCCGCCTTCGCGGTGGTCGGCGGCTCCAGCTCCTCGCCCAGCCCGACCGCCCGCGCCAGCTCCACCGCCTCCGGCCGCCGCGCCAGCACCGATTCGGCCCCGAGGTCCACCCGGACCCCGCCGACCTCCCCGCCCCACAGCTTCCCGCCGACCCGCCCCGACGCCTCCAGCACCGTCACCCGCGCCCGCGCCGGCCCCCCGGCCGCCCCGCTCAGGAAGGCAGCCGCAGCCAGCCCCGCGATCCCACCACCGACGACGACGACCTGTGCATCCGACATGCTTCGCAGTCTCGCAGGTCTTTACACCGAACCCTCAATCCGCTGCACGCGAGAGGTCGATGAAGATCGGAAACGGCACCGGCCGCTCCAGCACCCCCCGGAAGATCCCAGCGGGGGCGTACGAAGAGGTCACCTGGTCCAGCTCGTAGACGTGCACGGCCGCCCGGCTCTCCTCTTCCTCTTCGACGATCCAGTAGTGCGGAATACCGGCCTCGGCGTACTTGCGGACCTTGACCCCGCGATCACGGCACTCCGACTCCGGCGAGACCACCTCGACCACGAGCAGCACCTCGGTCGGCACGTACCCGGTGCGATCGGGATCTACTGCCGCCCGGGACACCAGAACGTCCGGCTCCAAGCGGTTCCGCTCGTCCAGCGTCACCGACATCCAGCTCTCGGCCAGCACATCCTCCGGGGCGAGCCCGTCCAGCGCCGAGGTCAGCCGCGACACCACCCGACTGTGCCACGAACGTTGAGGCGTCAGCCGACGGTGGCGGGCCCCCGGCTCCCGGGGGCCCGCCGCCGCGGGGCGTCAGCGCGCGCTGGCCTCGTGCACGAAGGCGACCAGGCGACTGAGCGCGTCCGGGTCCATGGACGGCATGACGCCGTGCCCGAGGTTGAAGATGTGGCCGCTGGTGCCGAGCGCCTGGGCGGCGTGCAGCACCTCGCGGGCCTTGGTCTCCACGACCTTGGTGGGGGCGAACAGCACGGCCGGGTCGAGGTTGCCCTGCAGGCCCTTGCCGGGGCCGACTCGCTCGGCGGCGACGTTCAGCGGCACCCGCCAGTCGACGCCGACGATGTCCGCGCCGGCCTGGCCCATCAGTCCGAGCAGTTCGCCGGTGCCGACGCCGAAGTGGATCCGCGGCACCCCGTAGGAGGCGACGGCGTCGAACACCTTGGTGCTGGCCGGCATGACCGAGCGGCGGTAGTCGTCCGGCGCGAGCGCGCCGGCCCAGGAGTCGAACAGCTGGATCGCGGAGGCACCGGCCTCGATCTGCACCTTGAGGAAGGCGGAGGTGATGTCGGCCAGCCGGTCCACCAGGGCGGCCCACAGCTCGGGCTGCCCGTACATCATGGCCTTGGTGTTCTCGTGGTTCTTGGACGGCCCGCCCTCGACCAGGTAGCTGGCCAGCGTGTACGGCGCGCCGGCGAAGCCGATCAGCGGGGTCTCACCGAGCTCGTCCACCAGCAGGCCGACGGCCTCGGTGATGTAGGGGACGTCGTCGGGTTCGAGCGGGCGCAGCCGCTTGAGGTCCTCGAAGGTGCGGATCGGATCGGCGATGACCGGGCCGATGCCGGGCTTGATGTCCACGTCGACGCCGACGGCCTTGAGCGGCACCACGATGTCGCTGTAGAAGATCGCCGCGTCCACCTTGTGCCGGCGCACCGGCTGCAGGGTGATCTCCTTGACCAGCTCGGGCCGCATGCAGGACTCCAGCATGGGGATGCCCTCGCGGACCTTCAGGTACTCGGGCAGCGAGCGGCCCGCCTGGCGCATGAACCACACCGGGGTGTGCGGCACCGGCTCGTGCCGGCAGGCGCGCAGGAACGCGGAGTCGTACGCGGCGCCGCGGCGCGCGGGGGTGGATCGGCCGTCGAGGTTGGCCGCCGTCGGGTCTGCCGTAGTGTCGCTCACGGGTCAAATCTTCGCATGCGCCCACGACCGCCCTCCTCGGGCGGTCTCGTCGGTTCCTCCAAGATCTGGCCGGGTTTGCCGTTCCGGCACGCCGCTCGGACGGAAGTTGCGGCGATAACCCGGGTTTTCGACCTAGTCTTCGGGTCATGGCAGCGGTCGGCGGGCACCCCGCACAGGGTGGCGGAACAGGTGGCGGAACGGGTCGGGAGGGGGCGCCGAGCGAGTTCCGGGCCGCCGTGGAGGCCCTCGAAGGGGCGCGGCTGCGGCCGGAGCTCCAGCTCTCCCCCGCGCCGGCCCCGCGCCGGCTCGCCCCGTACGCGTTCGCGCTGACCGCCGCCGTCGAGGTGGACGGCGAGGAGCTGGCCGACGGCCGACTGGTGCTGCTGTACGACCCGGCCGGGCAGGAGGCCTGGAACGGGGAGTTCCGGGTGGTCACCATGACCCGGGCCGAGCTGGAGCCGGAGATGGCCGGCGACCCGATGCTCTGCGAGGTCGGCTGGGCCTGGCTGCTGGACGCGCTGCAGGCGCACGGCGCCGGGTACGCGGAGCCGTCCGGCACGGTGACCCGCTGCGCCTCGCAGTACTTCGGCGGCCTGGCGGACCGCCCGTCCTCGACCGAGATCGAGATCCGGGCCTCCTGGACGCCGGCCGACGGCCGGTTCGAGCGGCACCTGGCGGCCTGGGGGGACCTGCTCTGCATCAGCGCCGGACTTCCGCCGGCCGCTCCGTCCCCGCAGGGCCAGGCCGAGGTCACGTCACTCGGTGGGGTGGTCCCGATGCCCGCGCGGCGACGCCCGCGGTCGCACTGACGGGTGGCGTCCGGGCCGGACGGCACCTCCTGCCCCGATGCCACCCCCAGGACTGACGGAGTGTGACTTCAGTCCTGCTCTGCGTCAATAAAGTGTTCAGAGTCGACCGATCCGTGCCGAATCTGATCGATTTTGTGCGATTTCAGGGCATGTCTCATCAGTCATATGCGCGATTTGTCCGTATTGTTACTCACTAGATCGTGATCTTTCGCTAAAGCCGGGCACGGTAGCTGCCGAAGCAGACTGTGACCCTTTCCGAACGCGGAACACTCCGACCGCCCCCTCGGGGTTCCGTCCGCCACTCCCCGCAGGAGGCCTGGTGTCGGTCCTTCTTGAGCACCCCGCAAACGTGGTCGCCTACCGCCCGACCAAGCCCACCGCCATGGTGGTCATCGCTGATCCCCGCGTCCGAAACACCGTCACGCGCCACCTGTGGGCGCTCGGCGTCCGCGACGTGATCGAGGTGTCCTCGATCGCCGAGGCCCGTCCCCGGGTCTCCACCCCGCGCGACATCTGCGTCGCCGACGTACACCTGCCGGACGGCTCCGGGCTGACCATCCTCGCCGAGACCCGCGCCGCGGGCTGGCCCAACGGCCTGGCCCTGTCAGCCGCCGACGACATCGGCGCGGTCCGCAGCGCACTGGCCGGCGGCGTCAAGGGTTACGTGGTCACCGGCACCCGGACCAATGTCGCGATGCCCGGCCGCCCGGGCCTGCCGCTCGGCGCCGCCGGGCTGGCCGGCCGGATGCGCCGCCCCGGGATGCCGGGCATGCCAGGTGCCGCCGGCGCTCCGGGCGCGCCCGGGGCCCCCGGTGCGCCGGGCCCGCAGCAGGCCGCCTACCGCGAGCTGTCCGGCCGCGAGGTCGAGGTGCTGCGGCTGGTCGCCGAAGGCCAGTCGAACAAGGCGATCGGCGTGGCGATGGGCCTGTCGGCGCTCACCGTGAAGAGCCACCTCGCCCGGATCGCCCGCAAGCTCGGCACCGGCGACCGCGCCGGGATGGTCGCGGTCGCACTGCGCACCGGCATCATCCACTGAGCCGACCGGGCCGAACCGCTTCTTGGAACCCCACGGCGGCCCAGGAGGAACGTTCCTCCTGGGCCGCCGCACGCGCGTGCACGGCGGCCTGGCGGCGTCCCGAGGCAGCCGCGGCGCCCCGGGCGATCCCCCGCCCCGAGCCGAAGCACCGGGTCCGAGCGCCCCGGAGGCGAGCGGGCGATCATCAGTCTGACCAGTCCGACAACACTCCCAGTTCCGGGGACCGTCGTACCCTTGGTGGGTGACCGACGCCGTAGCAGCCATCCCAGAAGAAGCAGCCCCGGTCCCGCTCCTCGAACCGAAGGAGGGGATCCCGCCCGTCGTGGCGGACGAGCAGGCGCTGGCCGCCACGATCGCCGCCTTCGCCGCGGGCACCGGACCTGTCGCCGTCGACGCCGAGCGCGCCTCCGGCTACCGCTACGGGCAGCGGGCGTACCTCATTCAGCTGCGCCGCGCCGGCGCCGGCTCCGCCCTGATCGACCCGATCGCCTGCCCCGACCTCAGCGGGCTGGGCGCCGCCATCGCGGACGCCGAGTGGGTGGTGCACGCCGCCACCCAGGATCTGCCCTGCCTGGCCGAGGTGGGCATGAGACCCACCCGGCTGTTCGACACCGAGCTGGCCGGACGGATCGCCGGCTTCGCCCGGGTCGGCCTCGGGCCGATGACCGAGAACGTGCTCGGACTGAGCCTGGCCAAGGAGCACTCGGCGGTGGACTGGTCCACCCGCCCGCTGCCCGAGCCCTGGCTGCGCTACGCGGCTCTGGACGTCGAGGTGCTGGTCGAGCTGCGTGACGCACTCGAACAGGAGCTGGACGCCCAGGGCAAGCTCGGCTGGGCCCTGGAGGAGTTCGCCTCGATCGCCGCCGCCCCGCGCCCGGCCCCGCGCACCGACCCGTGGCGCCGCACCTCGCAGCTGCACAAGGTCCGCCGGCGCCGCCAGCTGGCCGTGGTGCGCGAGCTGTGGCTGACCCGCGACCGGATGGCGCAGGAGCGCGACGTCTCCCCCGGACGGGTGCTCTCGGACGCCGCGATCGTCAACGCCGCGCTGGCCATGCCGCTGAACATCGCCGCCCTGCAGGCCGTGCAGGGCTTCGGCCCGCGGCTGCACCGGCGCCAGCTGGACCAGTGGCTGGCGGCCGTGCAGCGCGGCCGGGAGGTCCCGGAGCACCAGCTGCCGCCGGCCGCCGCACCGCACGACGGACCGCCGCCGCCGCGGGCCTGGGCGGAGAAGGACCCGGTGGCCGCCGCCCGGCTCTCCGGCGCCCGCGCCGCGGTCAGCGAGCTGGCCGAGCGTCACCACCTGCCGGCCGAGAACCTGATCACCCCGGACCTGGTGCGCCGGGTCTCCTGGGAGCCGCCGGCCGAGCCGGACACCGAGGGCGTGGCCGCCGCGCTGCGCCGGCTCGGCGCCCGGCAGTGGCAGGTCGACCTGGTGGCTCCGGTGATGGCCGCCGCCTTCATTACCGCCGCCACGGCCCAGGCCTGATCCGACCGGACGCCGCCGACCGGGCTCCGAAAAGGGGATGTCGTCCGTATGGACGCATCCCCTTCGGCGTTTCCGGGGAGCCTTCCTGGTCGGACGTGCCGCCGGACGTGTCGCGGGACACATGGTCAGAACCCTCCGAGGGGCCTGGGCAGGTTGGTTACCGACCGGTAGCATGACTCTGACGCGGCGCCGCTCGGGTTCTTCCGGCGGCAGCCCGCACACCCGAAATGTTGGTCCCTGGGAGGAGAGCCCCCGTGCCTCGTACCGCGAGGGACGTCGTCTTCGTCGATGGCGTCCGCACCCCGTTCGGCAAGGCCGGCCCGAAGGGCATCTACCACGAGACGCGCGCCGACGACCTCGTCGTCAAGTGCATCCGGGAGCTCGTGCGCCGTAACCCGAACCTGCCCGTCGAGCGCATCGACGAGGTCGCCGTCGCGGCCACCACGCAGATCGGCGACCAGGGTCTGACCATCGGGCGCACCGCCGCCCTGCTGTCCGGCCTGCCGAAGTCCGTCCCCGGTTACGCGATCGACCGCATGTGCGCCGGCGCCCTGACCGCCGTGACCACCACCGCCGGCGGCATCGCCTTCGGCGCGTACGACGTGGTCGTGGCCGGCGGCGTCGAGCACATGGGCCGCCACCCGATGGGCGAGGGCGTGGACCCGAACCCGCGCTTCGTCTCCGAGAAGCTGGTCGACGAGTCCGCCCTGTTCATGGGCATGACCGCGGAGAACCTGCACGACCGGTTCCCGCACATCACCAAGGAGCGCTGCGACGCCTACGCCGTGCGCTCCCAGGAGAAGGCCGCCAAGGCGTACGCCAACGGCGACATCCAGCCCGACCTGGTGCCGATCACGATCCGCAACACCAACCCCGAGGTCGGCGAGACCGGCTGGGGCCTGGCCACCGTGGACGAGCCGCTGCGCCCGGGCACCACGATGGAGTCGCTGGCCAACCTGAAGACCCCGTTCCGCCCGCACGGCAACATCACCGCGGGCAACTCGGCCGGTCTGAACGACGGCGCCACCGCCTCGCTGCTGGCCGCCGAGGACGTCGCCGAGGAGCTCGGCCTCCCGATCAAGATGCGCCTGGTCTCCTACGCCTTCGCGGGCGTCGAGCCCGAGGTCATGGGCATCGGCCCGGTGCCGGCCACCGAGAAGGCGCTGGCCAAGGCCGGTCTGACCATCGACGACATCCAGGCCTTCGAGGTCAACGAGGCCTTCGCCGTCCAGGTGCTGTCCTTCCTGGACCACTACGGCATCGCGGACGACGACGAGCGGGTCAACCCGTACGGCGGTGCGATCGCCTTCGGCCACCCGCTGGCCTCCTCGGGCGTGCGCCTGATGAACCAGCTGGCCCGCCGCTTCGAGCAGCGCCCGGACGTCCGCTACGGCCTCACCACGATGTGCATCGGCTTCGGCATGGGCGGGACCATCATCTGGGAGAACCCGCATTGGAGCGGAGCGGAAAAGTCGTCCGAGCTCGAGGGTGGTAAGTGACCATGAGCAACACCACTGAGCTGCTCCAGCACGGCGCCGAGCTGTTCCCGGGCGAGGTCGTCACGACCGCGCACGTGCGCCACCTGGACCTGCCGCTGCAGGCCGGCAAGCTGGCCCTGATCACCCTGGACAACGGCTTCGACCACACCAAGCCGACCACCTTCGGCCCGGGCTCGCTGCTGAAGCTGTCCGAGGCGCTGGACCAGGTCGAGGCCGAGGCCGCCGAGGGCAAGATCGTCGGCGCCGCGATCACGGGCAAGCCGTTCATCTTCGCCGTGGGCGCCGACCTCAAGGGCGTCGAGCTGCTCAAGCAGCACGCGGACGCGCTGGCCATCGGCAAGGGCGGCCACGAGGTCTTCAAGCGGATCGCCGCGCTGCCCGTCCCGACCTTCGCCTTCTACAACGGCGCGGCCATGGGCGGCGGCGTCGAGGTCGGCCTGCACTGCGACTACCGCACGGTGTCCGCGGGCGTTCCGGCCTTCTCGCTGCCCGAGGTCTTCCTCGGCCTCGTCCCCGGCTGGGGCGGCTGCACCATCCTGCCGAACCTGATCGGTGCCGGTAAGGCCGTCAAGGTCATCATCGAGAACTCGATGAACCAGAACAAGCAGCTCAAGGGCAAGGACGTGTTCGAGCTGGGGATCGCCGACGCGATCTTCGAGCCGGCCGACTTCCTGGAGCAGTCGCTGCTGTGGGCCGCCAAGGTCCTCAAGGGCGACCTGGTCGTCGAGCGCGAGGCGATCGACCGCGGCAAGGCCTGGGACGACGCCGTCCTCTGGGGCCGCATGGTCGCCGACGGCAAGGTGCACGGCGCCGCTCCGGCCGCCTACAAGGCGCTGGACATCATCGCCGCCGTCAAGGACGCCGACCTCACCGACAAGGCCAGCCTGCAGGCCGGCTTCGACGCCGAGGACGCGGCCCTGGCCGACCTCATCATGAGCGGCGAGCTGCGCAGCGGCATCTACGCCTTCAACCTGGTGCAGCGTCGGGCCAAGCGCCCGGTCGGTGCCCCGGACAAGTCGCTGGCCCGCCCGGTCTCCAAGGTCGGCGTCGTCGGCGCCGGTCTGATGGCCTCGCAGCTGGCGCTGCTGTTCGCCCGCCGTCTGGAGGTGCCGGTGGTCCTCACCGACATCGACCAGGAGCGCGTCGACAAGGGCGTCGGCTACGTCCACGCCGAGATCGACAAGCTGCTCGGCAAGGGCCGGATCGGCCAGGACAAGGCCAACCGCCTCAAGGGCCTGGTCACCGGCTCGCTGGACAAGGCCGCCGCCTTCGGCGACGCGGACTTCATCATCGAGGCCGTGTTCGAGGAGATGGGCGTCAAGCAGACCGTCTTCGCGGACCTGGAGAACGTGGTCTCGCCGACCTGTGTGCTGGCGACCAACACCTCCTCGCTGTCGGTCACCGAGATGGCCTCGAAGCTGAAGCACCCCGAGCGGGTCGTCGGCTTCCACTTCTTCAACCCGGTCGCGATCCTGCCGCTGCTGGAGATCGTCCGCGGCGAGCAGACCGACGACGCTTCGCTGGCCACCGCCTTCGCCGTGTCGAAGAAGCTGAAGAAGACCTCGGTGCTCTGCAAGGACGCCCCGGCGTTCGTGGTGAACCGGATCCTGACCCGCTTCATGGGCGAGATCCAGAGCATCATCGACGAGGGCACCCCGATCGCCAGCGTCGAGAAGGCCGTCGAGCCGCTCGGCCTGCCGATGTCCCCGATCGTGCTGCTGGAGCTGGTCGGCCCGGCCATCGCCCTGCACGTCTCGGAGACCCTGCACGGTGCCTTCCCGGAGCGGTTCACCGTCTCCGAGAACCTCGGCAAGGTGGTCAAGGCCGGCAAGCGCGGCTTCTACACCTGGGTCGACGGCAAGCAGGTCCTCGACCCCGAGGTGCTGGAGCTGCTGACCTTCGGCGACACGGTGCTCACCGAGGAGCAGGTCCTCAGCCGCGCCCTGGAGGCCGTGGCGCAGGAGATCGGCCTGATGCTGGCGGAGGGTGTCGTCGCCGAGGCGCAGGACATCGACCTCTGCATGATCACCGGCGCCGGCTGGCCCTTCCACCTGGGCGGGATCACCCCGTACCTGGACCGTGAGGGCGTCTCGGAGCGGGTGAACGGCAAGAAGTTCCTCGCCCCCGGCGTGGCCTCGGTGCCCGCGTAAGGCGTAGCGCTACGAAGGAGCCCCCGGCGACCTGGTCGCCGGGGGCTCCTTCGTACGTACGGGGCAGGGCCTCAGTGCTTGAGGCGGTAGACGACGGTGTCGCCGATGACGCCGATCATCTCGTAGTGGGTGTCCAGCAGGTGCTCGATCCGGGGCACCAGCACCGGCTGGTACGGGGCGATGCCGGAGTCGTCCACGAAGACCTCGGGCAGGCCGTTGGCGAGCTCCTTGTCGAAGGTCTGCCAGGCGTTGTTGACGCTGAACTGCTCGCCCACGTTGGGGCTGCCGTCCTTGCCGCCGCTGTAGTTGGTGAGGAAGCCGGCGGTCAGGTAGCGGCTGGCCGGCTTGCGGTCGGCCAGCCAGTACAGCTCGGGGTGCATGCCCCAGACCAGCACGGTGTCCTTGGGGGTGGTCTGGGCGGCGACCGCGGTGGCGACCTCGGTGTTGCGGCTCATCTGCTCCCCCGGCCAGGCCAGCGCCAGGCCCCAGAACACGGTGGCGGCGACCGTGGTGTACACCAGGACGGGCTTCCAGCGGATCGCCGAGGTGGCGACCGCCCCGGTGCCCAGCAGCACCAGCGGGGGCATCAGCTGCAGGTAGTAGTGGCCGAAGAAGTGGAAGCCCACGCTGACCGCGACGACCGAGGAGAGCAGCCAGACCCACAGGTCGGCGGTCGAGCCGTACTCCTCGCCGGCCACCGGCAGCGGGCGGTGGCGGTACTTGAACCAGAGCCGGCGGCCGACCGGGTACAGGAAGCCGAGGCCCGCCGCGGCCAGGATGCCCAGGTTGCCGAAGGCCCGGCCGAGCATCTGCAGCCAGGCGCCGCCGAAGGAGGCGTAGTCGCCGCTGCCGGTGACCACCCAGAAGAGGAAGCCCTTGGGCTTGGTCAGGATGACCGCCACCAGCGCTATCGGCACCGCGAAGCCGAACCCGATCTTGAACAGCGCGGGCGGCCAGCGCACCCCTCGTCGGCGGGCGTCCTGCAGCAGCATCCAGAGCACCGGCAGCAGGACCGCCCCGCCGGTCTGCTTGGTCAGCGAGCAGAGCGCGACCGCGATGCCCGCGGCCAGCCAGCGGCGGCGCTCGGCGTAGCGGAAGGCGGCCACCATCGCGGGCAGCATGAAGACCTCGAAGGTCGCCGCCTGGGTGTCCTCCGGGGAGAGCCCGATCGAGACCAGCAGGTAGAGCAGTCCGGCGCCGGCCCCGGCCCGGTTGCCCCAGCGGCCGCGGGCGATCGAGGCCAGCAGGATCGCGGTGACCAGGTGGGCCACCACCGCGAGGGTGCGCAGCGGCCACAGCGAGGCGGAGCCGAAGAGGGCGAAGCAGGCCTGGTAGAGCCAGGGCAGCAGCGGCGGCTTGCGGTCCACCACGGTGTCGTAGAGCACCCCGCCGTCCGCGAGCATCCGGGCCTGGGTGGCCAGGAAGCCCTCGTCCGGGCTCCAGACGGGCCGGGCGAAGGACGGGATGTGGGTGGCCACCGCGACCAGCGTGAGCAGCGGCACCAGCCTGGTCCAGTACCCCTGACGAAGGTGGGTACGGGCGCGCTCGGGCAGGCGGTCGGCCAGGCCGGCGAGGCGGCGGCGGGTGGGGGTCGGCACGGTTGACAACCTACCGGGCGGGATCGGCGCGGATGGCGCCGGTCCCGCTATTCAATGCGATTGTCAGCTTGTTCCGTGGCGAACTGTTACGGAGTTACGACAATCAGTCGTCAGCGGAACGGGCTACGGCGCAATGCGCCGCCGTGGCCCGTTCCGCCGACCGCCGTCTCAGGCCTTGACCGGCGCCGCGTCCAGCTTGGCGACCAGGGCGGTCACCCGCTGGGCGATGTCGGGGGCGTTCAGGCCGATCTCGGCCAGGATCTCGTTCCGGCTGGCGTGGTCCAGGAACTCCTGCGGAATGCCGAAATCGCGTACCGGCAGGTCCACGTCCGCGTCCCGCAGCGCCTGCGCGACGGCCGCGCCGACGCCGCCCACCCGGCCGTTGTCCTCGATCGTGACGACCACCCGGTGCTCGGCGGCCAGGCCCGGCAGGGCCGGGTCCACCGGCTTGACCCAGCGCGGGTCCACCACGGTCGCGGTGATCCCCTGGGCGGCCAGCAGGTCGGCGACCTCCAGGCTGGTCGGGGCCATCGCACCGACCGAGACGATCAGCACGTCGGCGCGGTGGGAGCCGGAGGACTCCTCGGCGGCGCGCAGCACGTCCATGCCGCCGACCCGGCCGACCGCGGGGACGGCCGGGCCGACCGTGCCCTTGGAGTAGCGGACCACCGTCGGGGCGTCCTTGACCAGGACGGCCTCGCGCAGCTGGGCGCGGACCTGGTCGGCGTCGCGCGGGGCGGCCAGCCGCAGGCTCGGGATGACCTGGAGGATCGACATGTCCCACATGCCGTTGTGCGAGGCGCCGTCCGTACCGGTGACGCCGGCCCGGTCGAGCACGAAGGTGACGCCCAGCTTGTGCAGGGCGACGTCCATCAGAACCTGGTCGAAGGCCCGGTTCAGGAAGGTCGCGTAGACCGCGAACACCGGGTGCAGCCCGTTGGTGGCCAGGCCGGCGGCGCTGGTTACGGCGTGCTGCTCGGCGATGCCGACGTCGAAGATGCGGTCCGGGAACTCCTTGGCGAAGGGGGCCAGGCCGACCGGGTGGAGCATCGCGGCGGTGATCGCGACGATGTCCTCGCGCTCGTGGCCGAGCGCGACCATCTCCTCGCCGAAGACCGACGTCCAGTCCTTGCCCGAGTTCTTGACCGGCAGGCCGGTGTCCGGGTGGATCACGCCGACGGCGTGGAAGCGGTCCTCGTCGTTGTTCTCGGCGGCGTGGTAGCCGCGGCCCTTCTCGGTGAGGCAGTGCACGATCACCGGGCCGCCGAAGCCGCGTGCCTTGGTCAGCGCGGACTCCAGGGCGGTCAGGTCGTGGCCGTCGATCGGGCCGATGTACTTGAGGCCGAGGTCCTCGAACATCCCCTGCGGGGCGATGAAGTCCTTGAGGCCCTTCTTGGCGCCGTGCAGCGTCTCGAACAGCTGCTGGCCGACCACCGGGGTGCGCTGCAGGGCGTCCTTGCCCCAGGAGAGGAAGCGCTCGTAGCCCTGGGTGGTGCGCAGGGTGGCGAGGTGGTTGGCCAGGCCGCCGATGGTCGGCGAGTAGGAGCGCTCGTTGTCGTTGACGACGATGACGACCGGGAGGTCCTTGGCGTCGGCGATGTTGTTGAGCGCCTCCCAGGCCATGCCGCCGGTGAGCGCGCCGTCGCCGATGACGGCGACGACCGGGTCCGCCTTGCCCTGGATCCTGTTGGCCTTGGCCAGGCCGTCGGCGTACGAGAGGACCGTGGAGGCGTGCGAGTTCTCGATCACGTCGTGCTCGGACTCGGCGCGGGACGGGTAGCCGGACAGGCCGCCGCTCATCTTCAGCCGGGAGAAGTCCTGGCGGCCGGTGAGCAGCTTGTGGACGTAGCTCTGGTGGCCGGTGTCGAAGAGGATGCGGTCGCGCGGCGAGTCGAACACCCGGTGCAGCGCGATGGTGAGCTCCACCACGCCGAGGTTGGGGCCGAGGTGGCCGCCCGTCTTGGAGACCTCGGTCACCAGGAAGGTCCGGATCTCCTGGGCCAGTGCGGCCAGCTGTCCGGGCGTGAGCCGGTCGAGATCGCGCGGTCCCCGAATGCGGGTCAGCAGGGCCACCCGTTCCTCCTCGTTCAGTGTTCGCGGACCACGGACGGTCCGACGGGCGTCGCTGCCCGGTCCGGCGGCAGGCCGGTGGTCGCGGCCGGTACCGACCGGTCGAGTCTAATGTCCGCGTGCCGGACACCGAGCGGCGCGCCCGGTGCCACCGGCCGGTTACCGCCATTCCGGGAGGTCGGTCGGGGGGTACGGGTCAATCCGCATTGACGAACGGGCGTTCCGGTCGCGGGGTCGGGGCCGAGGAGTGTCAGTGGCGGCCGAGGGCGCCGGACTCGCCCATCTCGCTCATCACCAGGGCCAGCGCGCCGAGCACCTCCGCGCGGCCGCCCAGGGTGCCGGGGACGACCGACAGCTGGCGGGCGGCGCTGGGGATCGCGTAGCGGGCGACCGAGTCGCGGATGGGGGCGAGCACCAGCTCACCGGCCTCGGCGAGGTCGCCGCCGAGGATCACCCGGCGGGGGTTGAGCAGGTTGCACAGGGTCGCCACGCCCGTACCGATCTGGCGGCCGGCGTCGGCGATCACCCGGCGGCAGCCGAGGTCGCCCTGGTGGGCCAGCTCGACCACCCGGGGCAGCGAGAGGTCCGGGCCGAGGGTCGAGGTGAGCAGCGAGAGCAGGTAGCGGGAGCCGACGAAGGTCTCCAGGCAGCCGCGGTTGCCGCAGCGGCAGACCGGGCCGGCCTCGTCCAGGGTGATGTGCCCGATCTCACCCGCGGTGCCGCCCGGGCCGCGGTAGATCTGGCCGTTGACCACCAGGCCGGCGCCCACGCCGCTGGCGATCTTGATGTACGCGAGGTCGCTCAGGCCCCGGCCCGCGCCCCAGACCAGCTCGCCGAGCGCGCCCAGGTTGGCGTCGTTGTCCACGTGCACCGGCATGCCGAGCCGCTCCGCCAGCTCCCGGCCCGGGGCGATGCCCGTCCAGCCCGGCAGGATCGCGGTCGAGCCGAGCGCGCCGGTCTCCACGTCGATCGGGCCCGGCACGCCGAGGCCGACCCCGATCACCTTCTCCGGGCGGAACCCGGCCTGCTCCAGCAGCCGCTCGACCATCGCCTCGGCCCGGTCGAAGCCCTGCGCGGCGGAGACGTCCACGTCGATCGGGGCGCTCTCCTCGGCCAGCACCCGGTGCGCGAGGTTGCCGACGGCGACGCGGAGGTGGGTGTGACCGAAGTCGATGCCGACCACGATGCCGGCGTCACCGCTGAGCGAGACGCTGCGGGCGCGGCGGCCGCCGGAGGAGGTGTCGGCGACCACGACGGTGCCGCTCTCCTTCAGTTCCCGCACGATGTTGGAGACGGTGGCCGCGGAGAGGCCGGTGCCGCGGGCGATCTCGGCCTGGGTGAGCGAACCGGCCATCCGCACCGCGCGGAGCACCCGTTCCAGGTTCGCCCGGTGCAGGGACGACTGTGAGCCCGGTGTGTCCGTCGACATGATCCACCCTCCCAGGGGTGGGGAACCCTACGCCGGGTGTCCCCTTCAACTCCTGAAGCCTACGGCTCGGGGGTGGGAAGGGGGTGGGGTGGTTGTTCGGGGGGCTCTCGGGAGGGTGGCTGCGGGGGCGGTGGACGGGGTGCGGGGGCGGAGTGGGTGGGGGGTGAAGGTGTTGCGTGGTCAGGGCGTGTAGGGGCGGAGCGGTGGTCCTGACAGCGGCTGAAAACCCACCCGCCACTACCATGGTGCCGAATCTCACCCGTCCCACCGGACCGTGGACGGTACCGGCAGGGGGACGCTTCCAGACATGACGGGGAATCAGATGGCAGGGGATCACCCTACGCCGGGTGCGGGCGACGCATCCGGCAGCGGCCCGCAGGACAACCGGGGCGTCTCGTTCGGGCGCCCGGCAGGCGGCGTGGATCCTGCCGCCGTCGCGGACCAGATGACACAGCTCGACGGCTCGGCGATCCCGGGTCAGGCCGCGCCCGTCGGGCCGCCGCCGGCGCAGCCGCCGGTGGGTGGTGCCGACTACGCGGCCTACGCGCCGACCGCGGCCGGCGGGTTCCCCGCGCAGGCGCCGGCGCCCGGTGCGCCGATCGGTCCGTACGATCCCGTGCCCGGTGGCGGTTACGCCGCGCCGGACGCCTCCCAGGGCTACGGGTACGACTACCAGCAGCAGGCCGGGTACACCTACCCGGGCGTGCCGGTGCCCGCGGCGCCCAAGCAGCGCAACCCGGTGATGCTGTGGGGCGGGATCATCGGCGGCGTGCTGGCGATCGCCATCGTGATCGGACTGGTCATCCTGCTCCAGCCGAACCCCAAGCCCAACCCGAACCCCGGTCCCGTGGCCGACTCGGGCGGCACCAGCACCAGCACCTCCGCCGGCGGAACCAGCGGGACGACCGGGGACACCACGGCCGACCCGTCCAACGCCACGTACAAGCTCGCGTGGAACGCCGCCAAGGACCCCAACGCGGACTCGTCCTCGCAGCTGCTCGGTGTCTGGGGTTCCACCTCGGGCTCCGACTCGTTCGCCGTGCGCGCGGACACCACCGGCATCCGGGCGTACAACCTGGCGGACGGCAAGCAGGCCTGGAACATCCCGGTGCCGTCCGGCAGCAAGGAGCTGTGCACCGCCTCCCGCTCGCGCAACGCCAAGAACATCATCGCGGTCTCCTTCAACACCGGTGACTACGACTGTTCCACCATCGGTGCCGTCGACATCGCCCAGGGCAAGCTGCTCTGGAGCGTCAAGGCCAGCTCGGACAAGCTGTCCAATCCGGCCCTGAGCGTCACCGACAAGGTGGTCGCCGTCGGTTCCCTCGGCGCGCTGAACATCGACAACGGACAGTCCGTCTGGCAGTTCAAGGGGCGCGGCAAGGACTGCACCGTGTACGGCGCCGCGGCCGGCTCCGTGATCGCGGCCAGCGACCGCTGCTACGACACCGGCCTCCAGAAGTCGGTGCTGCAGATCGTCAACGCCGAGACCGGCAATCCCGTCAGCCAGGCGATCCCGCTCAACGGCCAGATCGAGCGCATCGACGCGGTCATCAGCACCCAGCCGCTGGTGGTCCTGATGTCCGGCGGCACGAACGGCGACTACATCCTGCCGTTCGACGAGAGCTACAAGCCCGGAAACCCGATGTCGACCAAGGAGGCCGGCTCGGACAGCCTGCGCCTGTCCGGCCAGTCCGACGCCATCAGCAACAACATGGTCGTCGGCAAGACGCTGTACGTCCAGATCGACGGCAGCAAGTCGGGCATCAACGCGTACGACCTGGGCACCGGCAAGCGCCTCTGGTCCGTCAGCTCCCCGTCGTCCAGCAACGACATGCGGCTGGTCCCCGGCACCACCAAGGACGGCAAGGTCCGGGCCATCGTCGGCCAGGGCTACGACAAGCCGGCCAAGCTGGTCGCGCTGTCACCGAACGACGGCTCGATGAGCGACATCGGCACCATGTCGATGCCGAACGGCCTGGACATCGGGATGAGCATGGTCCAGTACTTCATTCCCGACGACAACAGCCAGGTGGTCGCCTACCGTCGCGGCAGCGGCTACGCGCCGCCGCTGACGAAGTGGTCGAAGTGACGTAGGGAGACTGACGTCCCCAGCAAGGGCGGGGCGGGTCCGGGCCGATGGTCCCGGGGCCGCCCCGCCTTCGGTTTATCCGGTCGGGGCAGCCCTCGGGCATGCGAGGATTCGGTCCATCAGCCTGACGAAGGAGTGCAGCGAGTGCCCGGCACCAACCTGACCCGCGAAGAGGCCCGCACCCGGGCCGACCTCATCCGGGTGGACGCGTACGACATCGAGCTCGACCTCGGCTCGGCCCGTGACGGCGGCACGTTCCGGTCCACGACCGTGGTCCGGTTCACCGCCACGACCCCCGGCGCCGACACCTTCATCGACCTCGTCGCCCCGGGCGTCGAGGAGATCATCCTCAACGGCACCCCGCTCGACCCGGCCGGCTTCGCCGACAGCCGCATCCCGCTGCCCGGCCTGGCCGCCGACAACGAGCTGCGGGTGGTCGCCAACTGCGCCTACACCAACACCGGTGAGGGCCTGCACCGGTTCGTCGACCCGGTCGACGGCGAGACCTACCTGTACACCCAGTTCGAGGTGCCGGACGCCCGGCAGGTCTTCGCGAACTTCGAACAGCCGGACCTGAAGGCCACGTTCGCCTTCACCGTGACCGCCCCCACCGGCTGGGTCGTGGTCTCCAACTCGCCCACCCCCGAGCCCGTCGGCGAAGGCCCCACCCAGGTCTGGAAGTTCGAGCCGACCGGCCGGATCTCCAGCTACATCACCGCGCTCGTCGCCGGCCCGTACGTGGGGGTCTTCGACACCTACGAGAACGGCGAGCAGCGGGTGCCGCTGGGCGTGTACTGCCGCCCCTCGATGCGCGAGTACCTGGACGCCGAGGCGATCTTCGAGGTCACCAAGCAGGGCTTCGACTACTTCCAGGAGAAGTTCGACTACCCGTACCCGTTCGCCAAGTACGACCAGCTCTTCGTCCCGGAGTTCAACGCCGGCGCGATGGAGAACGCGGGCGCCGTCACCCTGCGCGACCAGTACGTGTTCCGCTCCAAGGTCACCGACGCCGCGTACGAGGCGCGCGCCGCCACGATCCTGCACGAGCTCGCCCACATGTGGTTCGGCGACCTCGTCACCATGGAGTGGTGGAACGACCTCTGGCTCAACGAGTCCTTCGCGACCTTCGCCGAGGCCGTCTGCCAGGCCGAGGCCCCCGGCTCCAAGTGGCCGCAGTCCTGGACCACGTTCGCCAACCAGATGAAGACCTGGGCCTACCGGCAGGACCAGCTGCCGTCCACCCACCCGATCATGGCGGACATCAACGACCTGGAGGACGTCCAGGTCAACTTCGACGGCATCACCTACGCCAAGGGCGCCTCGGTGCTCAAGCAACTGGTGGCGTACGTCGGCCAGGACGCCTTCTTCCAGGGCGTGCAGGCGTACTTCAAGCGCCACGCCTGGGGCAACACGCGGCTCAGCGACCTGCTCGGGGCGCTGGAGGAGGCCAGCGGGCGCGACCTGAAGGCGTGGTCCAAGGCCTGGCTGGAGACCGCGGGCATCAACGTGCTGCGGCCGTCCATCGTGCTGAACACGGACGGTGAGATCGAGTCCTTCGCCGTCCTGCAGGAGGCCCCCGCGCTGCCGGCCGGCGCCAAGGGCGAGGCCGTGCTGCGGCCGCACCGGATCGCCATCGGCCTGTACGAGCTGGTGGACGGCGGTTCGCTGGTGCGGACGGACCGGATCGAGCTGGACCTCGACGGCGCGCGCACCGAGGTGCCGGAGCTGGTGGGGCGCCACCGGCCGGCCGTCGTGCTGCTGAACGACGACGACCTGTCGTACGCCAAGATCCGGCTGGACGAGGACTCGATGGCCGTCGTCACCGAGAACCTCGGCGGCTTCACCGAGTCGCTGCCGCGCGCGCTGTGCTGGGCCTCCGCCTGGGACATGACCCGCGACGGCGAGCTGGCCGCCCGCGACTACCTGTCGCTGGCGCTGTCCGGTATCGGGCGGGAGACCGACATCGGCGTCGTGCAGTCCGTGCAGCGCCAGGTCAAGCTGGCTCTGGACGCCTACACCGACCCGGACTGGCGCGAGCAGGGCCTCGCCCGCTGGGCCGCCGCCGCCGAGGAGCACCTGCGCGCCGCCGAGCCCGGCAGCGACCACCAGCTGGCCTGGGCCCGCACCCTCGCCTCGGTCGCCCGCACGGACGGTCAGCTGGGCCTGCTGGCCGGGCTGCTGGACGGTTCGGTGGAGATCAAGGGCCTGGCGGTGGACACCGAGCTGCGCTGGTCGCTGCTGTCCCGGCTCTCCGCCACCGGCCGCGCCGACGAGGCCGCGGTCGTGGCGGAGCTGGAGCGCGACAACACCGCGGCCGGCCAGGAGCACGCGGCCACCTGCCGCGCCTCCCGCCCGACCGCGGAGGCGAAGGCGCAGGCCTGGGCCTCGGTGGTGGAGTCAGACAAGCTGACCAACTATGTGCAGGAGGCCGTGATCGCCGGCTTCCAGCAGTCGGACCAGCGGGAGCTGCTGGCGCCGTACGCGGAGAAGTACTTCGCCGTGGTGAAGAACATCTGGGAGACCCGCAGCCACGAGATCTCGCAGCAGATCATCGTCGGGCTGTACCCGGCGCTGCAGGTCTCCGAGGCGACGCTGGCCGCCACGGACGCCTGGCTGGCCTCGGCGGAACCGGCTCCGGCGCTGCGGCGCCAGGTGGTCGAGGCCCGGGCCGGGGTCGAGCGCGCGCTCAAGGCGCAGGCGGTCGACAAGGCGGCCGGGGCGCGCTGACCCGGTTTTAAGCTCGAATGCCCGAAGGGGCGCCGGACGAATCGTCCGGCGCCCCTTCGGGGTTGTGCGGGTCCTGGTGGACGTCGAGTCCGGTGGACGCGGCGGTTACTTCTTCTTCTTGCCGTACGGCAGAGCCGCCAGGGCCGCGATGACGGCGAACGCGGCGAGCGGGATCAGCACGTACAGGCCGATGGTCTGGCCGACGCCCAGGCCGGCACCCGGGTCGTCGCCGTCGTCCCTGGTGAGGGCCATGGCGGGCGACGACAGCAGCATCATCAGCGTGACCGTTGCGGAGACCGCGCCGGCTCGCAAAGCGTTCCTCTTGTCCACGTTTCCAACTTACCCGCCGCTTACGGGAGGGCGCGCGTCGGGGTGGTGCTGTCGGTTCCGGTTACGAGTTCCGGGGGTTGGCAGGGCCAGGAGGTGGGCGAGGAGGCGGGCGGCGGGGGTGGCGGCGAGGCGGTCCAGGGTGACCGGATCGCCCGCGCCGTCGGCGACCGGGAGGCGCCAGTTCGGGTACTGGTCCCAGGTGCCGGGCAGGTTCTGCGGGCGCGGGTCGCCGACCAGGTCCGGCAGCCAGACGCCGACCAGCTCCGCCGGGGTGGAGCGGAGGAAGCGGTACAGGATCGGCATCGACAGCGGCTCGTCGGGGGTGAGCAGGTCGAGGGCGGTCAGCTCGGCCCGCCAGGCCGCCAGCTCGTCGGCCGCCTCCTGCTGCTCCTCCTCCAGCGGGCGGGCCAGCAGGCCGAGCCGGTGCCGCAGTTCGACGTGCTCGCCGGAGAGCCGGGCGGCGGTGCTCGGCAGGTCGTGGGTGGTGAGGGTGGCCAGGCAGCCGGGGCGCCAGCGGTCCGGGGGCAGGATGCCGCCGTCGGCCTGCCAGTCCCGTTCGAACCAGAGCACGGAGGTGCCGAGGATGCCCCGGGCCGCCAGCTCCTCCCGTACGCCCGGCTCGACCGTGCCCAGGTCCTCGCCGATCACCGCCGTACCGGCCCGGTGGGCCTCCAGGGCGAGCACGCCGAGCATCGCCTCGGCGTCGTAGCGGACGTAGGCGCCTTCGGTGGGAGGGTGGCCGTTCGGGACCCACCAGAGGCGGAAGAGGCCCATCACGTGGTCGATGCGCAGGGCCCCGGCGTGGCGTGTTGCCGCCCGCAGCAGCTCCGCGTACGGGGCGTAGCCGGCTGCGGCGAGGGCGTCCGGGCGCCAGGGCGGGAGGCCCCAGTCCTGGCCGTGGGCGTTGAAGGCGTCCGGCGGGGCGCCGACCGAGATGCCGCCGGCCAGCACGTCCTGGAGCGCCCAGGCGTCGGCGCCGTCCGGGTGGACGCCGACGGCGAGGTCGTGGATCAGGCCGACCGGCATGCCTGCCTCACGGGCGCTGCGCTGGGCGGCGGCGAGCTGCTGGTCGACCTGCCAGGCGAGCCAGCGGTGGAACTCGACCTGTTCCCGGAGTTCCTTCTCCGCTTGTTCGATCTGTGGGCCGTTCGGGTGACGCAGGCCCTTCGGCCAGTGGTGCCAGTCGGCGCCGTGGGCCTCGGCCAGGGCGTTCCACAGCGCGTGCCGGCGCAGCCACTCGCCCTCGCGCCGCTGGAACGCCTCGTACGCCGCCTGGCGGCCCGGGCCGCGCGGGACCTCGTGGAGGATCTCCAGGGCCTCGCGCTTGAGTTGCCAGACGGCGTCGCGGTCGACCAGGCCGTCGTGGGCGAGGACCTCGTCGCGCAGCCGGGCCGCCCGTCGGGTCGGCTCCTCGGCCCGCTCCCGCTGCTCCGTGTCCAGGTAGGCGTACTCGGGGACGGCCTCGATCCGCAGGTGCACCGGGTCGGCGAAGCGGCGGGAGGACGGGCGGTACGGGGACGGGTCGGAGGGCGTGCCGGGCGTCGCGGGCAGCCCCTGGTGCAGCGGGTTGATCTGCACGAAGCCCGCGCCGAGATCGGCGCCCGCCCACTGGGCGAGTTCGGCGAGGTCGCCGAGGTCGCCCATGCCCCAGGAGCGGTCGGACAGCACGGAGTACAGCTGGGCGAGGAACCCCCAGCTGCGGCCGGGGAGTTGGGGCAGCCTCTGCGGGGCGACGATCAGCGGCGCTTGTTCCTTCTTGTTGTTGCTCTCCGCCTTGAGGGTGTGCCGCCCGAGCGGCAGGTCCGCGGGCAGCCAGTGCGAGTGGCCGCGCGGCAGCTCCCAACTGCCGCCGTCCTCCAGCTCCACGTACAGCCGGGCGTCGGCCGGCACGTCGAGCGCGGTGCGCCGCCCCTGCCGCACCACCACGCACGGCGGCAGCAACTTGTGGTGCTGCTCGGCCCGGTGACGCTCCAGCGCCTCCCGCACCTCCTCCGGCGACCCCGCCGCCACCCCCAGCGCCCCCAGCACCGCCACCAGCGTCCGCGCCCCCACCGCCTGCCCGCCCGGCCCCGGATACCGGGCATCCACCCCGTACGCCTGCGCCAGTGCCACCAGTTCGGCCGGCGGTGGCGGCGCGTCCTGCGCCGGTACCGTCAGCCCGTCGGCTCCGTCACTGTCGTGGTAAGCGGCCACTCGCGGCTCCTGCGATGTCTCGGCAACGCCCGGTCAGGACTCCCAAGTCCTACCCGGGTGACACCTCGATCACCCAGCGCGACACGGCCGCAGCCCACCGGCACGACGTGGGGCCCGGCTCGACGCGTCGAGCCGGGCCCCACGGTCCGGGTGTTGTCGGCGCGTCGTCAGGAACAGTCCGGACAGTGGGATGAATCGGGGCAAAGTAGGCATAGCCGTCGGTGACGTTGACACCGGGTTGGGTAGCTGGTGGGGTTGCTCGCATTGTGGTCCAGGCCTGGCGAGGAGGCCCCTGTGCAAGCCCGTGTGTCCGTTGTGGCCGGGCGGCGGCTGCGGCAGCAGTTGGAGCAGACTCCGGCGCTGCGCGAGGTGCTGCACCATCCGGCGGCGCTGGCGGCGCGGCGGGCGACGGCGCGGACGTGCCGTCAGCTGGCGCCGCGGACCGCGGACCGGATGATCGCCGACCTGAAGGGGACGGAGCCGCTGTTGGCATCGGTGCGGGCGGAGCGTGCGGCCGGGCGGCCGGGGCGGCGGGCGATGCAGATCGCGGCCGGGGTGGTGACCGCGGCGGTGGTCGGCGGACTGCTGGCCGGGCCGCTGCCGTCGACGGCGTACGCCGCGACGCCCGGGCCGGACGTGGTGAGCACCGCGCCGCAGACGCCGCTGGGCAGCGTGACCGACCCGCAGGTGTTCCCGCACCCGCAGGAGCAGACCGTGGGGGGCAAGCCGGTCACCGTGCCGGCCGCCGTGACGCTGGTGACCGCGCCCAAGGTGGACCGGGGCGCGGTGGACGCCGTCCGCGAGGTGATGACCATCGCCGGGGCCACCGACGTGACCCCGCAGGCCGACGGCGGGACGCCGGCCGCCGGATCGCTGGTGGTGTACATCGGCGGGCCCGCCGAGGGCGCCGATGGCGAGGTGGACCGGACGCTGCGCCAGCTGAGCGCCGCGGCCGGCGGCAAGGACGGCTCCGCGCCCTCCACCGCGGGCATGCCGCCCGGTGGCTACGTGCTGTCGACCGGTCAGCTGCCCGCCCAGGGCGGCGGGACGTACGGCGCGGTGGTGCTGGCGGGCGCGGACGCCGCCGGCACCTTCTACGCCGCGCAGAGCCTGCGCCAGCTGCTCGCCGCCGTACCGGCCGGGCAGGGCCAGGGGCCGGGCGCGGCCGGGCTCGGGCTGCCCGGGATCACGTTGCGGGACTGGCCGAGCGGCGCGCCGGTGCGCGGCACCGCGGAGGCGTTCTACGGCACCCCGTGGACCGCCCAGCAGCGGCTCGACCAGGTGGACTTCCTGGGCCGCTCCAAGCAGAACTTCTACCTCTACGCCCCGGGTGACGACCCGTTCCGGCTCAACCGCTGGCGCGACGCCTACCCCGCCGACCAGCAGTCCGACCTGCGCGAGCTCGGCGACCGGGCCCGGCAGAACCACGTCACCCTCGGCTACGCGATCGACCCCGGGCAGTCCCTCTGCTTCAGCGACGACGACGACGTCGACGCGCTGGTCAGGAAGCTGGACGGGCTGCGCAAGCTCGGCTTCACCGCGTTCCAGCTGCAGTTCCTCGACGTCAGCTACGACGAGTGGCACTGCGGAGACGACCGCGACAAGTACGGCACCGGCCCGGCCGCCGCCGCCAAGGCCCAGGCCGCGCTGGTCAAGAAGGTGCAGGACCGGCTGATCGCGAAGAACCCGGGCCTGGCGCCGCTGTCCATCGTCCCGACCGAGTACCACAAGCAGGGCTCCACGCCCTACCGCAAGGCGCTGGCCGACGCGCTGCCCGGCGGCGTGCAGGTGGCCTGGAGCGGCGGCGGGGTGATCCCGGAGAAGATCACCGGCGCCCAGACCTCGGACACCGGCAGCCTGTACGGGCACCCGCTGATCACCATGGACAACTACCCGGTCAACGACGCCAGCCCGGACCGGCTCTTCCTCGGCGCCTACACCGGCCGCGATCCGGAGGTGGCCACCCGCTCGGCGGTGCTGCTGACCGGCGCGATGCAGCAACCGGTGGCCTCCCGGATAGCGCTCGCCACGGCCGGCGACTTCGCCTGGAACCCGTCCGGCTACAAGCCAGACGACTCCTGGCAGGCCGCGGTGCGCTCGCTGGCCGGGCCGACCGGCGCCGCCGCCACGCCCGCCGGGTCGGCGCTGTCCGCCGTCACCGCGCTGGCCGGCAACAGCACCTCCTCGCCGCTGGCCAAGCAGGAGTCCGGCTACCTGCAGCCGCTGCTGGACCAGTTCTGGGCCAACGCCGAGCCCACCTCCGGCGCGGCCCCGGACCTCAACAAGCTGATAGCGGCCGCGGCACCACTGCGGGACGCCTTCACCGCGATGGCGGGCGCCCAGCGGACCCTGGCCGGCACCCAGGCCACCGCCCAGCTGGCCACCGAGGCCGGCCCCTGGCTCGGCCCGCTGCGCGACTACGGGCTGGCCGGGCAGGCCGCGCTGGACATGCTGCTGGCCCAGCACGGCGGCGACGGCGCGGCGGCCTGGAAGGCCCGGGTGCAGCTCAACCGGCTGCGCGCGCAGCTCGCCCAGGCCCCGGCGACCATCGGCGCGGGCGTGCTCGGCCCGTTCCTGGACCGCGCCGTGCGCGCCGCCGACAACTGGTCCGGCGTGGTCAGCGGTGGGGTCACCCCGACCAGCAGCATGGGCACCGCGCACGACCACATGCCCGCGCTGATGGTCGACGGGCAGGCCGACACCTTCTACTGGAGTTCCGCTCCCCCGCAGCCCGGCGACTCGGTCGGCGTCGACCTCGGCGCGGGCCGGCCGATCAGCGGCGTCACCGTGCTGATGGGCGGCTGGGGCGACGGCCCGGACGCCCAGAACGCCGTGGACGACTACATCCGCGACGGCGTGCTGGAGTACACCACCGGCGAGGGCGGCTGGAAGCAGCTCGCCGTGGTGAAGAACCAGAAGACGGTCAGCGCCCAGCTGCCGGCCGGCACCGTGGTGCGGGCGGTGCGGCTGCGGGCCACCGCCGTGCAGAAGACCGCCGTCGCGGTGCGCGAGTTCACCGTGACCGCCCCGGACGAGTCCCCGGCCAGCGTCTCCGGCGGGCCGGCCGCGCTGCCCGGCTCCTCGGCCGCGGCCGTACTGGACGGCAACCCGGACACCGCGTACCGCGCCGCCGAGGCGCCCACCGCACTGGACGAGCCGCTCACCGTCGAGCTCGGCAGCGCCCGCCCGCTGGACCGGCTCACCGTGCTGACCGACCCGAACGTGCACGCCAGCGCCACCGTCGCGGTGCGCCGCTCCGACGGCAGCTGGGTGGACATCGGCACCGTGCAGCCCGGCTACAACGAGCTGCCGGCCGGCGGGCAGGCCGCCGACGCGTTCCGGCTGACCTGGAAGCCCGGCGGCGACCCACCGGTGGTCAACCAGGTGATCCCCTGGTACGCGGACGCCCCGGCGGCCCGGCTGAGCCTCACCGACCCGGCCCTGGACGTGGTCACCGGCGCCTCCGCGCCCGCCAAGACCCAGGCCACCGTCGAGGCCGGCCGCCCCGAGGGCACCACCGGCGAGCTGCGCACCGAGGTGCCGGCCGCCGCCAAGGGCCTGACCGTGACCCCGTCCGGCCCGGTGACCGTGCCGCGCGGCGGCCGGGTGGGCGTACCGCTGCTGGTCAGCGCCGCGCAGGGGACGCCCTCCGGGACGTACCAGGTGCCGGTGTCGTACGTGGCGGGCGGCACCACCGTGAAGCAGGTGCTGCAGGTGCACGTGGTGCCGCCGACCGGCGGGCCGGACCTGGCGGTCGGCGCGCAGGCGAGCTCCTCGGGCGACGAGACGCCGAACTTCCCGGCCTCGGCGATCGCCGACGGCGACCCGAAGACCCGCTGGTCCTCGCCCGCCAAGGACGACGCCTGGGTGCAGCTGGCGCTGCCGCAGGCGGCCCACCTGGGGGCGGCGGTGCTGCACTGGCAGTCCGCGTACGCCTCCTCGTACAAGATCCAGGTCTCGGCGGACGGCAGCAGCTGGACGGACGCGGCGACGGTGGACAACGGCAAGGGCGGCGACGAGACGGTGCGCTTCGACGCGCCGAACGTCCAGTACGTCCGGATGCAGGGCGTGGCGCGGGCCACCAAGTTCGGCTACTCGCTGTACGGGATCGAGCTGTACGCCGTCACCGCTCCGGCCGCCCCGCCGCAGCCGCCGGCCAACCCGCCGGGCCAGCCGGGGGCGCCGAGCCAGCCGGGCCAGCCGGGGACGCCGGTCGCGCCGCCGACGACGAAGCCGTAGTCGTAGCCGTGGGCGTAGGCGGCCGCGTTCGTGGCCGTGGCTTCAGCCGGATATGCGGCGGGCCGCCGGGCTCCCCTTCGCGGGGGGCGCGGCGGCCCATGAGGCGCGTGCCGACGGTGTGACGGGCGGGCCCTTTGTGTCGCTTCGGTCAGGCGGAGAGCGGTTCGGGCTGCTCGCCGCGGCGGACGGGGGCGGGATGGGCGGCGTGCGCCCGGCCGATCGGGACGGAGTGGGTCGGCTCGGTATGGTCGTGGTGCTCGTACTCGCCCCACTGCGGGGCGCGCAGCTGGTCACCGCCGCCGTACGGCTCCAGGTAGGGCCGCCAGCGCGGATCCTTGATCCCGGTGCCGATGATCCGCCAGGCGAGGCCGCTGGGCGGTGCGGGTGGTCGTTTCATCCGCCAGCCGAGTTCGGTCAGGTGGCGGTCGGCCTTGGTGTGGTTGCAGCGGCGGCAGGCCGCCACCACGTTGTCCCACCGGTGCTGGCCGCCCCGGCTGCGCGGGATGACGTGGTCGACGCTGGTGGCGGCGGCCCCGCAGTAGACGCAGCGGCCGTGGTCGCGGGCGAACAGCGCCCGGCGGGTGAGCGGGACGGGCCCGCAGAACGGGACCCGGACGAACCGGGTCAGACGGACGACGGACGGCGCCGGTAGGGCGCTGGTGGCGCTGTGCAGAGTGACTCCCGTGTCCTCCAGGCTGACCGCCTTGTGGTTGAGGACCAGGATGAGTGCGCGGCGCATCGATACGACGCCGAGTGGCTCGTAGGACGCGTTGAGGACCAGGACATGCGGCACGGATGCCTCCTTGGACGCCTGCGGCGCGTGGCTCGCGCCGGGACGAGCGGTTGGATCGCGCAACGAGTGCGCGATCTCCCCCAGTGTCGCCTTACGCCTTCGTGCGGCGCCACCACTCCTGTGTAACGGTGCTGACGTGAACTCCGGGTGTGGTCTTCGTCATAGCCGGTATGCCCGGGGGAAGGTCAGGTTTCACCCGGGTGGCGCCAGGGCGGGGCGCGGTGGCCGGGCCGGGGCGCGGCTCGGCCGATCGGAGCAGTCCGCTGGGCCGTACGGCGGCGGGGCTGCGGCCGTTCGGGGTGGTGGGGCCGGTGGTGCGGGCGTGGCGCCGGGGTGGCGCGCGGATGGTGCCCGGGGGGAGCGCACTGGGGCATTGACGGGGCGTCCGGGGGCGGCGTACGCCCGGCGGCCGGTCCGGGCTGGTGTTCGGCGCCGGATAGGCTAGCCCGCACGGTCCGCGGGCCGCTTGCGCGGCGCGGGCCGGTCACGCCCCCAGCAAGGAAGGTCCCGCACGTGTTCCGCTCCGGCGCCACCGGTCCGATCGACGCGTCCTCGACGCTCTCCACCCCGACGCCGGCCCCCTCCCCCACCGCGTCCCCCACCGCGCCGGAGCTGCCGCAGCTGCGGATCCCCACCAGCGCGCAGGACGTCACCGACACCACCAAGCAGGCGGCCAGCTGGTTCGACACCCACTGGCAGGCCTGGTTGGCGGGCGGCCTGCAGATCGTCCTGATCATCGTGCTGGCGCTGGTGCTGCGGGTCGTGGTGAGCAAGCTGATCACCCAGTTGATAGCGCGGATGGCACGCGGTCACGACCACCACGAGGAAAGCCGCCTCGGCGGGCTGCTGGCCAACCACGGGGTGGTGAACCCGGAGCGGCGCCAGCAGCGCTCGGAGGCGATCGGCTCGGTGCTGCGCAGCATGGCCTCCTTCACCATCCTGGGCACGGCGGCGCTGATGGTGCTCTCCGCGCTCGGGATGAACCTGGCGCCGCTGCTGGCCAGTGCCGGTGTGGCCGGTGTGGCGATCGGTTTCGGCGCCCGCAACCTGGTGACGGACTTCCTCTCCGGGGTCTTCATGATCATGGAGGACCAGTACGGCGTCGGCGACGAGATCGACACCGGGGTGGCCACCGGCACGGTGCTGGAGGTCGGGCTGCGGGTGACCAAGCTGCGCGGGGCCAACGGCGAGATCTGGTACATCCGCAACGGCGAGGTGAAGCGGATCGCCAACATGAGCCAGGGCTGGGCCACCGCCTCGGTGGACGTGCAGGTCGGGTACAAGGAGAACCTGCAGCGGGTCGAGGACCTGATCCAGGAGACCGCCGAAGGGCTGTCCAAGGAGACGCCGTACGACGAGCTGGTCTGGGCGCCGGTGTCGATCCTGGGCGTGGAGTCGGTGGCGGCGGACTCGGTGATGGTGCGGGTCGAGGCCCGGACCGCACCGGGCAAGGCTCCCGTGGTCTCCCGGGCGCTGCGCCAGCGCCTGAAGACGGCCTTCGACCAGGCCGGGATCAAGGTCAAGGAGGAGGCCCCGACGGCGGCCACCGGGGTGTCGATCACCGCGGTGGAGCCCGCGCCGCCGTCCGCCCTGTCGGACCCGACCTCGCCGCGCTACCGGGCGGCCGAACCGATCCCGCTCCCCAAGCCGCCGACGGACGACCCGACGATCGCGAAGCCGTAGCGGCTCCGTCGACCGAGAGCCCCCGCTCCCACTCCGGTGTTACATGCTTTCCCCTGGCTTCGGGCGGCCCGGCCGTTGCCGGCCGGGCCGCCCACCCATCGCGGTGGTCGCGGGTCGGGCCAGGTGGGAGCGCTCCTGCGGCACTGGCACCGGCGGCCCCGGTCCTCCTTGGCCGACCCAGGCAAGGGCGCATGGACCGTCGAGAGGCAGACCTACAAGCCCACCGGCCGCACGCTTACCGGCGACCGGTCCCGCCACTGCTTCGGCCACGAGGCCCACGTCCGAGCCGAAGCCGCGTTCCGTGGCCTCGCCGTCCGGTGGCTACCGGACCATGTAGCGGTACAACGGGGCGCCGTCCCAAGCCGGGACCTTGTCGCCCAGCTCTCGGTAACCGAGGGCTTCGTACATCTTCATCGCAGCCTGCGCTTCGGGCCGGACCGCAAGCGTGACGCGCTCCACCCGGGCCCCTTCGAGTACGGCGGCGTGCAGTTCCCGGCCCAGTCCCTGCCGACGCCGTTCCGGAGCCACGGCGATCTCCCGGATCACGAACGTCCGGCGCCCGTCTTCGCGGATGAAGTCATCGTCCAGGCCGAGGCCATTCCACCAACGGCTGTCCGACTGGAGCAGGACACCGAAAGCGAACCCGACCAGGGCGGCACCCGAGCGGGCCAGTACCAGTCGGAAGCCCGGCATGGTCCGGAACGACTCGTAGCCCTCCAGGAACTCGGCCAGGTCGCGAGGCCCCTCGAAGTACGGCGGCTCTGCGAACACCCGCTCGTACAGCGGTGCAATCTCGTCCAGCAGCTGGGCAGCGACGTCCGGATCGGTGAAGGTCTCGAAGACGGGCATCTGCACGATTCTCCTAAGCGATCAGGTGGGCGGTGCTGGCAGCCGCCAGAGCGGGATTCAACAGCTTGAGGTGGGAGTGCGCCTCCTGCATCGACGTGCGCGCCCGACCGGACGACACCTCGGTCAGCAAGGCGGCTCCCGCGGCGAGTTCGTGGGCCGACTCCTCGGCCTCACCCGCTTGCGCGAGCGACCCGGCGAGGTTGAACCGCACCAGCGCCTCGTTCCGCGCGTAGTTGGTCTCCTGGTGTCGGAGAGAGCGCCTCAGCCAGTCCACGGCCGCCCTGTGGTGCCCCGCCTCCGTGAAGAGGGACGCCTGCGCCAGCGCCAACTCCGCCGGTCCGTGGAACACCGCCCAGTCGGGCACCGGCCGCTCGTTGCGCTCCCGCTCGAAGGTGCGAGTCGCCTGCGCCAAAGTGGACCGGGCCCTCGCGGGGTCTCCCATCATCGCGAGCGCGCGGGCCTCCCGAGTCATCAGGATGGACATCAGCGAGGGGGGCGCCCACGATGCGGCCCTCGCCTGCGCCCTGCGGGCGAGATCGAGCGCCGTATCAGGCTTGCGCTCTCGAAGACTCATCAGCGCCATGGACGCCATCACCACTACGGCGAGCGAGTTGTCTCGGAGTTCCTCGGCTCGGGTGAGTGCGTGGTGCCAATGCGTCCGGGCCCGGTCGTTGTCGCCGGCGTCGAAGGCCAGCCACGCCACGTGTTCCGCAGTCTCCCCCGCGATCAGTCGGAGCTGGCGGCCGATCGCCGTCGGGTAGCTGGTGGTGGCGATCAGCCGTTCGACCCGAGCGAGGTGGGCTTGCGCCAGGGGACCGACTGTCGCACCGCCAAACCGGTCGTCCAGCCCGTACAAGGAAGCGAGCCCGGCCCTCAGGTCCGTGACGGTCTCGGTTCCGGCCCGCGGCGGCGTCAGTGTGGCGGACACGGCGGCACCGCCGGCTAAGGCGAGAAAGGATCGGCGGTTCACGTCTTCCAACTCTTCTCGTGGCGCGGGCGGTGGTCCTGATCGGCGGTGTGGCGGCACGGTGAAACCCGCCTGCTCCAACGGGATACCCAACATCGCTTCGAGAACCCGTTGGCGCGCCGGGTGAGGGCAGGGTGGTAACGGCTGCCGCCAGCGGTGGTACTGGCGGCTGCTCACCTCTTCGTCCTCTCCGAGCTTGCGCGCCGTCGCCGCGTATACCTGCCTGAACCGAGCCGGGCTGCTCCAGCCGAACTCCGCACACAGGCAGGTGAATTGTGTCTCCACATCACAGACGGTAACCCGCGGGCGGCTGACCGTGGAGAGCCCCGCGCGTGGAAAAGTCCTTCGAAAAGTCCGCTGGTTCTCAGCCGTTGATCTCGCCGTGGCGGTCAACTGGTCCTGCCAGCCGGAGTGACGGTGCGATTACTCATCGTCATACAGGGTCGGCTGGCTCTTTGAGGGGCTTCTCTGGCCGCTCACACCGGCCTTCGGCAGCTCGCCACTCTCCCCGCGCCTGTCAGCGGGTTTGAATCGGAAGGAGTGCACGACATGGACGACAAGAACGGCACCAGCAACGGATCCGGCGACCACAACGGCGACAAGCCGAAGAGCGAATAGCTGGACCGGCGCGTCACAGCCCGACAGCCCGTCCGACTCCTCCTTGCGGGCGGGCCGCCCCCGGAGGTCTGACGGGCCGGGGCTGCACCACCACCCCTGCACGACTCTGCTCGCCCACTCCCGGGCGAGCAGAGCCAACCCGATTGGAGAGGCACATGAGCACCGTCACCATCAAGCCCGGTGAGCCGGAGATCAACGACCTGACGCGACGCCTGGACCACTCGGTCCCGGACGGCGACTTCGCGCCGGAGACGGGCGTCGAGTCCCTGACGCGACGCCTGGACCACTCGGTCCCGGACGGGGACTTCGCGCTGGGGGGAACCGAGATCTGACTTCGGTTCTGACCTGATGCCGCCTGGTTGACGGCATGGCGGGTCGGCTTGGGAGAGCAGCCGAGCCGACCCGCCACCTCCTGATTCGCCATCTGCACGTTCCGACCTTGGAGAGTCCATCGTGTCGACCACTATTGCCAGCCGCGTAGAGTCCGGCTCCTTCTTCGATCTAGGGCGCAAGGACCCGGCGCTGACCCGGCTCCGCGAGGGAGGTTCCGAGTGGGCTCTCCCATTCGCCCTGATGGAGCGCCTCGTGAAGTCCGGTACTCCCTACGCGGAGTGCGCCCGCTCCCTGCGCAGCGACGGCGTGACCGTGGCTGGAGTGAGCTTCGACTGGTTCGACGCCGAGCTTCCCGACGAGATCGCCGACGAGATCAACCTGACGGACTACGAGATCGTCGAGCACACCGACGAGCGCCGCGCGGCACTGACCCAGGCACTGGACCGCCTGTCCTTGGTCCACCCCGAGGGATTCGCCCGCGTGCGCGAATTCGTGCGTGGGCTCCTGTGGGTGGGCCTCAAACCCGGTGTTCGCGCCTCCTCGCTGACCAGTTCCAGCGACCCGGCACTCCCGTACGTCATCGTGTTCTCCGAGAAGGCCCGGCACCACATCCCGCCGAACACCGTCAGCCCGGAGCCGTCCCACATCTTCCTGGCAGAGAACCTCCTGCACGAGGGGACGCATCAGTCGATCAGCTTCCACGTCCTCCAGCACCAGGTCTTCACCGACGGGTACTCCTCCAAGACCTCTCCCAAGATTGAGATCGCGTGGCGTGCCTCGCAAGGAGTAGCCCGCAACCAGTTCTGGGAGATTGACCGGGCTTTCCACGCGACCTGCGTGTACAACCAATTGCTGCGGTTCCGCCAGACCGAGCTGGGCCGCGACGACCTGACGCCCAACGAGCGCGCTAACTTCCAGAGCGCCTACGACGAGGGACTCCCGGCCGTCCGCTACCTCATGCGCGAACTCGAACTCCTGAGTGGGCACTTCTCCTCGCACGGGGTGGAGCTGCTGGCCGACTTGCGCCACCAGACCGACCAGCTGTAGCACCGACCAGCCAGAGCAGCAGAGCAAGGGAGGGGCGGATGCTCCAGCACCTCATCACCCAGGACGAGCGCCTGCGCATGGTCCCCACCGACCGCGACCAGTTGGCCGCCGCCGTCGAGGGGCTCCGCGAGGATCTTCGGGCGCTTCCCGCAGGCACGGACCCCAACCAGGAGCGCGTCTTGGCCCGATGGATCGGCATCGGCCTCGTGAGCCTGGGCGACCCCGATGAAGCACGGCTGATCCTGCGGCAGGCACTCGAGCTGGCCACTGCCAGTGGGAGTTCCGGTGCCGTCATCGCCACGCAGCTCAACCTCGGGGACGCCTACCGCTATGGCGGTGACGTGGAGACCGCAGGTACGTTCTACCGCAGCGCCCTGGGTACCGCCCGAAGTCAGCGGTCCGACCTCGTCGACTTCGCTCTCCAGCACCTCGGGAAGCACCTCATGGAGCAGGGCGACCTCCTGTCGGCACGCACATGTCTACGGGAAGCTCAGCAGCTGCGGATCGCCAAGGGTGACCTGGGACTGATCGAGTCCACACAGGCCGCCCTTGAGCGTGTGGAGGGACTGCTCGGTCAGCGGGAAGCAGCGCAGTGGAGCAGGGGCTGGACCTCATGGCTCCAGTCCCGCATCACAGCCCGGACTCCGGCCCGGTGGGCCGAGGAATTTCCCGCCCTCCGGGACGCCGTGCGCGATCTCACCGCCCACGAGCGGGTGCCACCCCGCCATCTGCGTGATCAGTCGTTTCCTGTCGAGTTGCTCGCCGCTATGGCAGAGGAGGCCGGGAAGGCCCTGGCAGCTGACGGGTACCTCCACAACGGCAAGTGGAACGCGGCTGTCGGAGAGGCGGCCAACCGCTTCGCCGGACAAGTCGATCTCGCCGCAGTCGTAGCGCGGTCCGCCGGCCTGGAGGTCGAGCAACCGCACAACGGCGTCTACATCGCCTACGAGGAAGGACAGTTCCTCGACTTCCACGTTGACGAGTTCGGCTTCGGTGAGGCCAATCTGATCCTTTGCCTCAAGCACGTTCGCCCCACCGGTGCGCCCAGGGTCAGCACCACCGTCTTCATCAACGCTGACGGCTACCTCGAATGCGATCTCGCCGCGGGTGACTGCGTCGTATTCGACGGCGCGCTCACGCCGCACGGCCGCACACCCCTCAGCGCCGGAGAGAGCGTCACCCTCATCAGCTTCGGCTTCCGCGCGCGTGATCAGGCTCGGCGCACGGTCACGGACCTCCCACCGGCCCCAGGGCAGTGACGGTGCGCTCGATCGCGACGGGGCGGTGAGAGGAAGCTGTGATTGCCCCACAGCCTTCCCGCCTTTGCGCAGGAAGTCGGTCCGGCCGACTTCCTGCGCAAAGGTCCGGAAATGTCGTCGCCGCTTCGGCTGTGCCGAAGCGGCGACGGGCGACAGGGTGTGCCGGCCCCGCTCCCACCCCGGTGGGGCGGGGCTTTGCGTTGCCCGGTAACGCTTCGGCATCTGCCGCTGCAGTGGCCATTGACACCCCGCTGAGGCGGACCGTACGGTCCTGTCGAAGCAACTGGAAAGTTTCCTAACAGTTCACGTCGATCGGTGGGAAGGGGAGGATTCCGGCATGACCAAGAGCACCGCCAAGGCCCCCCTCGCCGGCACCCCCAGCCTGTTGCGCGCCATCAACGACCGCGCCGCCCTCGAACTGCTGCTGGAGAACGGCCCGCTCTCCCGTACCCAGATCGGCGCCCTGACCGGGCTGTCCAAGCCCACCGCCTCGCAGTTGCTGTCCCGGCTGGAGGCGGCCGGGCTGGTCCTGCCGGTCGGCACCACCGAGGGCGGGCCGGGCCCCAACGCGCAGCTGTACCAGGTGAATCCGGCCGCCGGGTACGTCGCCGGGCTGGACGTCACCAACAGCGGGATCAGAGTCGCCGTCGCCGACATCACCGGCAGCACGCTGGCCGAGCACAGCGTGTCCACCAGAGGCGTACCGGCCGCGGAGACCGTGCCGAGGGTGGCCGCCGCCGTCGCCGAGGCGGTCCGGGCCGCCGGGCTGCCCGAGGGCAGCCTGCGTACCGTCGCGATCGGCGTCGGCGGCGCCCCCGACCCGGTCACCGGCAAGCTGCACTACGCCTCCCACCTGCCCGGCTGGCATTCGCCCCGGCTGGTGGCCGAGCTGACCGAGGCGATCGGCGCGCCGGTGTCGATCGAGAACGACGTGAACCTGGCCGCGGTCGCCGAGCAGGTCTCCGGCGCGGCGGCCGGCTTCGAGGACTTCGTCCTGCTCTGGGCCGGTGCCGGCGTCGGCGCCGCGATCGTGCTCGCCGGACGGCTGCACCGCGGCTTCACCGGCGGCGCCGGTGAGGTCGGCTACATGCCGGTGCCCGGCTCACCGGTCGAGTGGGACGCCCGCCGCCGCAAGTTCGGCGGCTTCCAGGCCCAGGTCGGCGCACCCGCCGTCCGGACCCTGGCGCGCGAGCACGGGCTCGGCGCGCCCACCGCGGAGGAGTCGATCGCCAAGGCCCTGGAGACCCCGGGCGCCGGTGACGCCTTCCTCACCGAACTGGCCGGACGGCTCGCCGTCGGGCTGTCCGTGATCGTCGCCGTGGTCGACCCCCAGCTGGTGGTCCTCTCCGGCGCGGTGCCGAGCGCCGGCGGCGAACGCCTGCGCGCGCTCGTCGAGGACGAGCTCGCCCGGATCTGCCTCGCCCGTCCGGAGATCCGCAGCAGTGCCCTGCCCGGCTCGCCCGTCCTGCTCGGCGCCCTGCAACGCGCCCTCACGGACGCCCGCGAGACGGTCTTCTCCACCCACTGAACCGCGCCCACCGGCCCACCCACAGACCGCCCACAGACACCGCCCACAGACGCTCCCCCTGCACCCACCTCTCCCCGACCCCCTACGCGGGCCCCGAGGCAATGACGCCTGCCCGCGCACCCCCAGGAGGACCTCGAAGTGCACGCCACCACCTCCCGCAGAGGCCGCCGCACGGTCGCCGCCGTCGCCGGCAGCGCCGTCCTGGCCCTGTTCGCCTCCGCCTGCACCGGTTCCAGCGAGTCGGGCGGCAACGACGACTCCGCCGGCGGCAAGGACGTCACCATCACCTTCTGGCACGGCTGGAGCCAGGACAACGAGGTGAAGGCGATCAACGACACCATCGCCGCCTTCGAGAAGGCCCACCCCAATATCCACGTCAAGCCGGTGGGCAACGTCGCGGACGACAAGGTCAACCAGGCCCTGCGGGCCGGCGGTGACGACGCGCCGGACGTGGTGTCCTCCTTCACCACCAACAACGTCGGCATGTTCTGCTCGACCAAGGCGTTCACCGACCTCAAGCCCCAGCTGCAGAAGAGCGGCATCGACGCGGCCAAGACCTTCCCCGCCGCGATGCTCAACTACACCCGGTTCCAGGGCAACCAGTGCTCGCTGCCGCTGCTCGGCGACGCCTACGGGCTGTACTACAACAAGAAGGCCTTCGCCGCCGCGGGCATCACCGCCCCGCCGAAGACTTTCAGCGAGTTCGCCGACGACGCCAAGAAGCTCACCGTCGCCGACGGCGACTCGTACAAGCAGCTCGGCTTCATGCCGCTGTACCACGGCTACGAGTCCACCACCGAGCACTTCCTCGGCCAGTACGGCGCCACCTACTTCGGCGCCGACGGCAAGTCGAACCTCGCCACCGACCCCAAGGTCGCGGCGATGCTCACCTGGCAGAAGGGCATGGTCGACCAGCTCGGCGGCTACGCCAGGCTGGACAAGTACCGCGCCACCTTCGGCGAGGAGTTCAGCGCCAAGAACCCCTTCCAGACCGGCCAGGTCGCGATGGCCATCGACGGTGAGTGGCGCACCGCCTCGCTCGCCGAGAACAAGCCGGACTTCGACTGGGCCACAGCGCCGTTCCCCGTCCCGGACGACCAGGCCGCCACCTACGGCCGCGGCTACCAGACCGGCACCATCGTCGGCATCGCCAGCACCAGTAAGAAGCAGGCCGCGGCCTGGGAGTTCGTCAAGTTCCTGACCACCGACACCGACGCGGTGGTCGACTTCGCCAACGCGATCCACAACGTGCCCAGCACCTTCGACGCGCTCAACTCGCCGAAGCTGGTCAGCGACCCCGCCTTCAAGACCTTCCTGGACGTCGCCAAGAACCCCGACTCGGGCACCACGCCGGCGAGCGTCAACGGCGGCGGCTACATCGTCTCCCTGCAGAACCTCGGCTACGACATCGAGTCCGGCAAGCAGACCGACGTCCAGGCGGGCCTCGCCGCCACGGCCAAGCAGATCGACACCGACATCGCCCAGGCGAAGTAACGGGAACGGTCCACGGAGCTCCCCATGTCACTCGCGTTCGGCACCCGCAAGGGCGCTGGGGCGGGGGCACCCGACCCGGCGGCGCCCTCCACGCAGCACCTGCTGCGCCGGAAGCGCCGCCGGGAGGCGGCCCGCACCCTCGCCTTCCTCTCCCCCTGGCTGATCGGGTTCAGCGTCTTCTTCGTCTACCCGCTGGTCTCCACCGCCTACTTCTCCTTCACCCGGTACAACGGCTTCGGCGCCCCGACCTTCAACGGCCTGAAGAACTGGGACTACGTCCTCAACGAGCTGCCGACCTTCTGGCAGGGCCTGCGCAACACCGTGTGGCTGGTCCTGATCATGGTGACCCTGCGGGTCGCCTTCGGCCTCGGCATCGGGCTGCTCATCACCAAGGTCAAGACCGGCGCCGGGTTCTTCCGCACCGTCTTCTACCTGCCCTACCTGGCCCCGCCGGTGGCCGCCACGGTGGCCTTCGCCTTCCTGCTCAACCCCGGCACCGGCCCGCTCAACCACCTGCTCGGCGAGCTCGGCCTGCCGCAGCCCGGCTGGTTCGCCGACCCGAACTGGTCCAAGCCCGCACTCACCCTGCTCGCCATGTGGGGCATCGGCGACCTGATGGTCATCTTCATGGCCTCGCTGCTGGACGTCCCCAAGGAGCAGTACGAGGCGGCCGAACTGGACGGCGCCGGCCCGTTCCAGAAGTTCCGGTACGTCACGCTGCCGAACATCTCGCCGATCATCATGTTCGCGGTGGTCACCGGGGTCATCCAGACCATGCAGTACTACACCCAGGCGATCGTCGCCGGGAAGGTCGCCAGCGGCATCGCGGGCAACTCCGGCCAGCAGTTCGAGCCCGGCTTCCCCCAGGGCTCCACCTGGACCCTGCCGCAGATGGTCTACAACCTCGGCTTCCAGCGCTTCAACTACGGCGCGGCCTGCGTCGTCGCCCTGGTGCTGTTCGCCATCTCGATGGCCGTCACCTCGATCCTGCTCCGCCGCAAGTCCGGCTTCATGGCGAGCGACGACTAGCGGACCCTGAGGACCCCACCATGACTCTCAGCTCCACCCTCACCAAGGCACCGGCCGGTGCCTCCCGCACCGGCACCGCCGCCGCCCGGGCCGCCCGGCGCCGCGCGCTGCTCAACTGGGTGGCCGTGCACTCGCTGGCCATCGCCGCCGCGCTGTTCTTCCTGCTGCCCTTCGTCTTCGTCTTCCTCACCTCGGTGATGAACGACCAGCAGGCGCTCACCACCGACTACTGGCCCACCTCCTGGAACTGGGGCAACTACGGCAAGGTCTGGGACACCCCCGGCTTCCTCACCTGGTGGCGCAACACCCTGGTGTACGCCGGCGCCGGCACCCTGCTCACCGTCGTCTCCAGCCTGCCGGTCGCCTACGCGCTCGCCAGGTTCCGCTTCCGCGGCCGCAACCTGGCGCTGATGGCGGTCATCGCGATGATGATGCTGCCCCCGCAGGTCACCGTCATCCCGATGTACCTGTTCTGGGCCAAGCAGATGGGCCTCGGCGGCTCGCTCTGGCCGCTGATCATCCCGATGGCCTTCGGCGACGCGTTCTCGATCTTCCTGCTGCGCCAGTTCCTGATGACCATCCCCAAGGAGTACCTGGAGGCCGCCCGGATCGACGGCTGCGGCGACCTGCGCACCCTGCTGCGGGTCGTCCTGCCGATGGCCAAGCCGGCCATCGCCGCCGTCGCCCTGTTCCAGTTCTTCTACTGCTGGAACGACTACTTCGGCCCGCAGATCTACGCCAGCAACAACCACGAGGCCTGGACGCTCAGTTACGGCCTGGAGTCGTTCAAGGCCGCCCACCACACCAACTGGAACCTCACCATGGCCGCCACCCTGCTGGTGATGGCCCCGGTGATCGTCCTCTTCTTCTTCGCACAGAAGGCCTTCATCGAAGGCGTGACACTGACAGGGGTCAAGGGCTGATGGCCGCCACACTCAAGTCCGGCAGTTCCTCGCTCAAGCTGGCCATCGTCGGCGGCGGTTCGACGTACACCCCCGAACTCGTCGACGGCTTCGCCCGGCTGCGCGACACCCTGCCGATCGGCGAACTGGTGCTGATCGACCCGGCCGCCGAGCGGCTGGAGCTGATCGGCGGCCTCGCCCGGCGGATCTTCGCCAAGCAGGGGCACCCCGCAGCGGTGTCGGTGACCACCGACCTGACGGCGGGCGTCGCGGACGCCGACGCCGTGCTGCTCCAACTGCGGGTCGGCGGACAGGCCGCGCGCAACCAGGACGAGACCTGGCCGCTGGAGTGCGGCTGCGTCGGCCAGGAGACCACCGGCGCGGGCGGGCTCGCCAAGGCGCTGCGCACCGTGCCGGTCGTCCTGGACATCGCCGAGCAGGTCCGCCGGACCAGCCCGGACGCCTGGATCGTCGACTTCACCAACCCGGTCGGCATCGTCACCCGGGCCCTGCGGAGCGCCGGCCACAAGGCCGTCGGGCTGTGCAACGTCGCGATCGGCTTCCAGCGCAAGTTCGCGGCCCACCTGGGGGTGGACCCGGAGCTGGTCCGGCTGGACCACGTCGGGCTCAACCACCTCACCTGGGAACGCGGGGTGACCCTGCTGGACGCCCCGGGCGCCGTGAGCGGGCGGGAGGTGCTGCCCTCGCTGCTCAGTGACTTCGGCAAGGAGATCGCCGACGACCTGCACCTGCCGCAGGCCTTCGTCCGGCGGCTCGGCGTGGTGCCCTCGTACTACCTGCGGTACTTCTACCAGCACGACGCGGTGGTCGGGGAACTCAAGGCCCAGGGCTCACGGGCCGCGCAGGTCGCCGAGATCGAGCGGCAGCTGCTGGAGCTGTACGCCGACCCCGCACTGGACACCAAGCCCGAGCTGCTCGGCAAGCGCGGCGGTGCCTTCTACTCGGAGGCCGCCGTCCAGCTGATCTCGGCCCTGCTGGGCACCGGCGGCGGGACGTCCGTCCAGGTGGTCAACACCCGCAACGACGGGGTGCTGCCCTTCCTGCCCGACGACGCCGTCATCGAGGTCCCGGCCGAGGTGGACGCCAACGGCATCCGGCCGCTGCCGCAGCGGCCGGTCGAGCCGCTCTTCGCCGGACTGATCGCCGCCGTCACCTCGTACGAGCACCTCGCGCTCGACGCCGCCCTGCACGGCGGACGCGACCGGGTCTTCGACGCCCTGCTCGCCCACCCGCTGGTCGGCCAGATCGACCTCGCCGACCAGCTCACGGACCGGCTGCTCGCGCACAACCGCGAGCACCTCACCTGGGCCTGAGCGCCCGGCGCCCGGCCCGCCGAGACGGCGGGCCGGGCACGGCGAGGAGACCGATCACCCCCGGCCGGGCTTCACGGCCGGGCCACGTACGAGCCCGGGGACCAGATGACCCACCAGCCCGAACCACTCCTGTCCGGCGTCCTCGCCATCGACGCGGGCAACTCCAAGACCGACGTCGCCCTGATCGGCGCCGACGGCACCGTCCTCGGCACCGCCCGCGGCGGCGGCTTCGCGCCCCAGAAGATCGGCGGCGCCGCCGCCGTGGCCGGCCTCGCCCCCTTGGTCGAGCAGGCCGCCGCGGCCGCCGGCCTGGCCGGCGGCGCCGGCGTGCTCACCAGCCACGTCAGCGCCTGCCTCGCCAACGCCGACCTGCCGGTCGAGGAGGAGGCGCTGCGCACCGCCCTCGAATCGCACCCCTGGGGCCTCAGCACCACCGTCGTCAACGACACCTTCGGCCTGCTGCGGGCCGGCACCGACGGCCCGCGCGGGGTCGCGGTGGTCTGCGGCGCCGGGATCAACTGCGTCGGCCTGCTGCCGGACGGGCGCACCGCCCGCTTCCCCGCGCTCGGCGAACTCACCGGCGACTGGGGCGGCGGCTCCGGCCTCGCCGTCAACAGCATGTGGCACGCCGTACGCGCCGAGGACGGGCGGGGCGGGCCCACCGCACTGGCCCGGGCCATCGCCGAACACTTCGGCCTGCCCAGCGCCGGGGCCGTCGCCGAGGCCGTCCACCTCGGGCACCTGCCGGCCTCGCGGCTGCACGAGATCGTCCGGGTGCTGTTCGCGGCCGCGGTCGAGGGGGACGCCGTCGCCCTGGAACTGATCGACCGGCAGGCCGACGAGATCGTCCGGCTCGCCGTCGTCGCGCTCGGACGGCTGGAACTGCTGGACTCGCCCGCCCCGGTGGTGCTCGGCGGCGGGGTGATCGCCTCCCGGCAGCCGCTACTGCTCGACAACCTGACGGCCCGCCTGGCGCAGGCCGCGCCACTGGCCGAGCCGCGGGTGGTCGTCGCGCCGCCGGTGCTGGGCGCGGCGCTGCTCGGGCTCGACCACCTGGGCGTGGACGGGGCGGCGCAGGCGCGGGTGCGCGAGGTGTACGAGGCGCCGCGGACGGTCGCGGCCTGAGGCCGTGTCGGCTTGAGGGCTCTCCCTTTGAGGTTTCGCGCCCCCGTCGGATCCGCACGTCCGGCGGGGCGGGAACAGTTCGGCGAGGACGGGAACCGTTCGGCGGCGGGAACTGTTCGGCGCGCGCCCGGCGTGTACCCCGGTGCCGACCGCCACCGCCGCCCGGGGAGACTGGTGCCATGGCCGTGCCCCGCATCCTCCTCGCCGCCGCCGTGCTGACCGCAACCGCCGTGGCCGGCCTCACCGGCTGCACCCCCGCCGACTCCCGCCCGACGGTGACCGCCGCCTCCTCCGCCGCGGCCCTCGCCGACGACGGCGTGGACGACCCGCTGGACGACGATGGCGACGTCGTCGACGACAGCACCTACACCGCCGCCGGACCCATCACCGACCCCGCCGCCCCCGCGGACCCTGCCGCCTCTGCGGACCCTGCGGACCCCGCGCCGGAGTGCACGGCGCCCGCGGCCGTCCCCGGCCACCAGGTGCTGATCATGGTCGCCGCCGGCCCGGCCGAACTCACCGCCCAACCCGCCCGCTACACCTGCACCCCGCCCCGCTACGAGGCGACCGGCACCCCTGTCCACTACGGCTTCGCCGCGGCGGGCGTCACCGCCACCCTGGTCGACCGCGCGCACGAGGAGGCGGCGAAGCCCGTCCAACCGGACGAACTGGTGACCCACCTCAACGACTGCCTCGCCGAGCGCGACCCGGCCGACCCGTACGGCTGCTACGGCAACGCCTACGACGTCGTCCTGGACTCGCACGGCCGGATCATCCGGATCGCCGAGATCGAAGTGCCGACACCGTAGGGCACCGGACCGGGGGTGGGAAGGGGCCCGGGGTGGGCGATTCGTGCAGGTCCTGGGGAGGGCAATACGGTGTAAAAGCCCCCTTCAACTGTTGAGATTCGCCGTCGCTACGCGCATCAACCTGCTGTCAGCTGGGGGCTTTTGACTTTCGATACGTTTTCCGGGGCCTCCCTTGGGGCTGGTCTTACTATCGGCGTCGTTGACCCGGTTTCGGCGGCGGTGCTTTGCTTCCGGCCGTCGGCAGTGAACCGGTCCCCCATCCCCGCTTCACTGACTGTTCATGACGAACGGTCGGTGGCAACCGGCTTGCCTGCCGTCGCTCCTCCCCATTTGTCCCCCACGGTGTCGCCGCGCCCTACCGGTGTGCGGTCGGCATGAGAGAGGAACCCTCACGATGGGCATGTCCCCCACCTCCCGCCGGGCGCGAGTCCGGGCCCTGACCGGGCTCAGCGCGCTGACGCTGGCCGCCGCCGGTTTCGCCGCCGCCCCGGCCGCCCAGGCCGACCAGCCGGGCAGCGAGTTCGCCGGGCAGAGCCACCCGTACCGGCACGGCGTCGTTCCCACCAAGGAGGCGAGCAAGACCGCCTCGGCGCAGCGCACCTCGAACCTGCACTTCGGCGGCGGTGTCGACGGCATCGGCGTCACCACCGGCGCGCCGAAGGTGTACGTGATCTTCTGGGGCTCCCAGTGGGGCACCGCGGGCACCGACGCCAACGGCTACACCACGCTGACCGGTGACCCGTCGGGCGAGGCCGTCCGCGCCCAGCAGCTGTACAAGGGTCTCGGCACCAACAACGAGACCTGGTCCGGCGTCATGACCCAGTACTGCGAGGGCGTCGCCAAGGGCGCCACCAGCTGCGGGTCCACCGCCGCGCACGTCGGCTACCCGACCGGCGGCGCGCTGGCCGGCGTCTGGGTGGACACCTCCGCCGCCGCCCCGGGCCAGGCCACCGGCAACCAGATCGCCAACGAGGCCATCAAGGCCGCCGGGCACTTCGGCAACACCACCGCGGCGTCCAACCGCAACGCCCAGTACGTGGTGCTCTCGCCGACCGGCACCCACCCGGACGGCTTCAACACCTCGACCGGCAACTTCTGCGCCTGGCACGACTGGAACGGCGACACCACGCTGACCGGCGGCGCGGCCACCTCGCCCTACGGTGACGTGGCGTTCAGCAACGACCCGTACGTGACCGACATGGGCACCTCCTGCGGCCAGAACTACGTCAACAGCGGCAACGCGGGCCTGCTGGACGGCGTGACCATGGTGTTCGGCCACGAGTACTCGGAGACCGTCACCGACCAGAACCCGGCCGGCGGCTGGACCGACTCGACCGGTTACGAGAACGCCGACAAGTGCGCCTGGAAGGGCGTCGGCGGCGTCGGCGGCTCGCAGAACGTGACCTTCGCGACCGGGTCGTTCGCGATGCAGGGCACCTGGTCGAACGACGTCAGCGGTTGCCAGATCTCGCACGCGATCGTCCCCTGATCAGCGCCCCCTGAGCAGCGTGGGGCAGCTCGGGGAACGACTGATCCGACGGATCCGAACGGCCGGAGGGGTCTTGTGCCCTGAGGATCCGATGCGGGGGAAGGCGCCGGGGTGGGTTGTGCGGGCCCACCCCGGCGCTTCGCGCTGTCCGCCTTGCACTGTCCGCAGCTCCGCGGCGCGCTACGAGGGCGCCTTTACGAGGGCGCGACGAGGCCGAACTCGTAGGCGTGGATGACCAGATGGACCCGGTCGCGGGCGTCCAGCTTGGTGAACAGCCGGGCGACATGGGCCTTGGCGGTGGCCACGCTGATGGTGAGCTCCTCGGCGATCTCCGTGTTGGACAGGCCGCGGCCGACCAGGGTGAGCACCTCGCGCTCGCGCTCGGTGATGCCCTCGGCGGACTTCCGGGGCCGGGCGGAGGCGTCCGGCCGGGCGGCGAACTCGCCGATCAGGCGGCGGGTGATGCCGGGGGCGAGCAGGGCGTCGCCGGCGGCGACCACCCGGACGCCGTCCAGGATGGTCTCCAGGGCGAGGTCCTTGACCAGGAAGCCGCTCGCCCCGGCGCGCAGCGCGCCGTACACGTAGTCGTCGTCGTCGAAGGTGGTGAGGACGAGCACGTGGGTGGCCGGCTCGGGGTCGGCGAGGATCCGGCGGGTGGCCTCGATGCCGTCCATGCCGGGCATCCGGATGTCCATCACGGCGACGTCCGGGCGCAGCCGGGCGACCAGTTCGACGGCCTCGGCGCCGTTGCCGGCCTCGCCGACCACTTCCAGGTCGGGGGCGTCGGCGATGAGCACGCGCAGGCCGGTGCGGATGAGGGGCTGGTCGTCGACCAGGACGACGCGGATCACGGTCCCACCTCCAGGACGGCTGCTTCGGGTGTTTCCGGTGTTTCGGTCGGTTTGGAGATCGGCAGTCGGGCGGCGACCCGGAAGCCACCCCCGTTGCGCGGGCCGGCGCTGAACTCGCCGTGCAGCAGGGCGACCCGCTCGCGCATGCCGGCCAGGCCGTAGCCGGTGCCGGGAGTGTGGGTCGACGAGCCCGCGCCCAGGTCGACGACGGTGACGGCGAGTTGCTCCGTGCCGTACTCGACGGTGACGTGGCAGTCGCGGGTGCCGGAGTGCTTGACCACGTTGGTGACCGCCTCCTGGACGATCCGGAAGGCGGCGAGGTCCACCTCGGGCGGCAGGGCCCGGGCTTCGCCGCCGCGGGTGATCGCGACCCGCACCCCGGCGCCCGCCGTCTTCTCCACCAGCCGGTCCAACTCGCCCAGCCCCGGCGCGACTTCGAGCGGCGCGGCCTCCCCCTCGCCCTGCCGCAGCGCTCCCAGCATCCGGCGCAGCCCGGCCAGGGTCTCCCGGCTGGTGGCCTCGATGGCGTCCAGCGCGTTGCGGGTCTCGGCGGGCTGGGTGTCCATGACCCGGCTGCCCATGCCCGCCTGGATCGCGATGATGCCGATGTTGTGGGCCACCATGTCGTGCAACTCGCGGGCGATGCGCAGCCGTTCGGCGGTGACGGCCTGCTCGGAGGCGCGGCCGCGCAGGGCCTCGGCGTGGGCGCGGCTCTGGCGGACGGTGTTGCCGATCAGCCAGGCGATCAGGACGGTGGCGGCGAGGCCCACGTAGGCGTACGGGTTCACGGCGTATCCGTTGACGGCGCCCCAGGTGAACAGCGTGGCGAGCACGGTCAGCGGCATCGACGCGGCGATCGTCGAGACCAGGCGGGAGCGGGTGACCACGCAGTAGCCGACCACCACCTCGGCGATCAGGAACTGCACCGGCGCCGTCGGGACGGTCCACATCCCAAGCGCGAAGACGCCGCCCGCCAGCGCCACCGCGACGGCCGCCAGCGGCAGTCGGACCAGCAGGAAGGCGACCAGCGTGGTGACCACGGCGGTGACCACCAGGGGCATGTCCTCGGTGTTGCCGTTGTAGTCGAAGAGGTGGATCAGCTCCCTGTCCCGGGTGAAGAACCGGAACACCACGATGGTCGTCCAGAACGCCGCGACCCACACGCCCGCGGGCAGGCGCCTGAGCAGGGGCGGGCGGGGTTCGGTGATCATGACGCGATGGTAGCGGCGGGCCGTACGGCGGCGCATTGGCCCGCGGGAGTAATCCCGGGGGCGGGGGCGGCCGCTCCCGGTTGTGTCCCGCCGCCCGATGCCCGACCACGGCCCTGACCGGCACGGTTGTCCCCGTGATCGAGATCGAGCGACTGACCAAGCGGTACGGCGCCACCACGGCCGTCGACCAGTTGACCTTCACCGTCCGGCCGGGCACCGTCACCGGCTTCCTCGGCCCCAACGGCGCGGGCAAGTCCACCACGCTGCGGATGATCCTGGGCCTCAACACCCCCACCGAGGGCACCGTCACCGTCGGCGGGGTGCCCTTCGCCGGCCGGCCGCGCGGACTGCGGCACGTCGGCGCCCTGCTGGACGCGGGCGACGTCCACGGCGGGCGCAGCGCCAAGGCGCACCTGTCGGCGCTCGCCCGCAGCAACCGGATCCCGCTCGGGCGGGTCGACGAGGTGCTGGCCGAGGTGGGGCTCGGCAAGGCCGCCGGGCGGCGGATCGGCGGCTACTCACTGGGCATGAAGCAGCGTCTCGGCATCGCCGGCGCCCTGCTCGGCGACCCGCCGGTGCTGCTCTTCGACGAGCCGCTGAACGGGCTGGACCCGGAGGGCGTGCTGTGGGTGCGCGGGCTGTTCCGGCGGCTCGCGGACGAGGGGCGGACGGTCTTCGTCTCCAGCCACATGATGGCCGAGATGGAGCACACCGCCGACCGGCTGATCGTGATCGGCCGCGGCCGGCTGATCGCCGACGAGAGCCTCGCCGAGTTCTCGGCCCGCAACGCGGAGTCGAGCGTGGCCGTGCGGGCGCCGGAACTCTCCCTGCTGGCCGACGCCCTGCGCGCCGAGGGCGCCGAAGTCTGCCTGGTGGAGCCGCAGTTCGCGGTCGTCACCGGAATGCCCGCCGAGCGGATCGGTGAACTCGCGCAGCGCCACGGCGTGGTGCTGCACGAGCTCGCCACGCGCACGTCGTCCCTGGAGTCGGCGTTCATGTCCCTGACCGCCGACAGCGTCGAGTACCTGGCTGGAGAGGCCCGATGAGCACCATGACCGTTGGCTCCGTCCGATTCGCCGAGCCGGTCCCCCGGTTCACCGACCTGCTCGCCGCCGAGTGGATCAAGCTGCGCTCGCTGCGGTCGACGTACTGGCTGCTGGCACTCGCCTCGCTGGTGGCGATCGTGATCAACATCAACGCCGTGCACAGCGACCTGACGTACATCGACAACCCGCCGCCCAAGATGGCCGGCTATCCGGCGTTCCGGTACGACCCGCTGTACCACGGCCTGAGCGACATCGCCTGCTACCTGTTGGCGATCGCGGCCGGCAGCCTCGGGGCGATCACCGTGTTCGGCGAGTACACCACCGGCATGGTCCGCACCACCTTCGCCGCGGTGCCGGACCGGCGCGGGGTGATCGCCGCCAAGGTGGTGCTGATCGGCGGGATCACAGCGTTGGCCGGGGCCGTGGTGTCGACGGTGTCCTTCTTCACCACCAACGCGATGCTGGCCTCCCGGCACGTCGGGCTCTCCATCACCGAAGGGGTCAGCCTGCAGGCCGTCCTCGGCTACGCGGCGATCGTGCCGGTCTGCGCACTGATCGGGATGGCGCTGGGCGCGGTGCTGCGGCACGCCACCGGCTCGATCGTGTCGCTGGTGCTGCTGATCTTCATCCTGCCGCTGATGTTCGGCGGGGACCGCTACCGGTGGCTGCACGAGATCGGCAGCCACCTGCCGCTGGCCACCGTCGGCCGGCTCACCTACAACCCCGACTCCAACACCACGATCAGCAAGTGGGCGCCGAGCGTGCTGGACTCCTGGATCACCATGGGGGTGTGGGCAGCCGTCTCGGTGGCGGTGACGGTGATCGTGGTACGGCGACGGGACGTGTGAAGTCCCGCCTGGTCAAAGGATGTTGAGGCGCCGCGCGGTCTCGGCGGGCAACTGGTACGGGCGTTCGGGCGGCAACAGCCGCTGCGCCTTCGCCGACTGCCCACCGCGGACCAGCGCGGCGATCCGCTTGTCGGGGCTACGGGATCAGCTGGGCGCCGATCATGCCGCGCGCGGCTGCGACGGTGGCGCGCCAGACCGGGACGACGGCGTCGAACAGGCCGGAGACGTCGTCCGTGCCCCGCAGAACGTCCCGGGCGCGCTCCTCGGCCGCGGCCCGTTCCGCGTCGTCCAGGTCGAACACCGCCTCCACGGCGGGCAGCGCCGCCCGCACCTCCTCCGGGCTGAGGACCAGGTCCCCGAACCAGCCCGGCAGGCCCGCCAGCCGCTCGGGGCCGAGCGCGTGGGCCAGGCCGAGCACCGGGTAGCGGTTGCGGGCGGAGACGCAGACGTACGGGCCGATCTCCTTGCCGCAGTCGTTCCAGGCCTCGTACAGCCCGTTCGGATCCTGCCCGAGCGGACCGGGCACCAGGCCCTCCAGCTCGTCCGTGCTCAGCGCGCCACCCCGCTCCCAGCGTCGGCGCAGCTCGACGTTGCCCGGGTCCGCGGCGTGCTCGTCAAGGAGTGCCCGCAGCCTCGGGCCGTGACGCTCGACCGCGGCGGCGGGTGCCGGGATGAGGAACCACACGCCGGAGTAGCTCATGGCTACTCAGGCTAGGGCCCGGCAGTGACAGGTCAGGAGAGCAGCTCGGGTCCGGCCCCGGCTCCTCAGGCCGTGGGGGCGGCGGCCTTGGCGCGGAAGGCGCCGAGGGTGGCCGCCGGGACGCCGCAGGCGGGGAGGAAGGAGGCGGCGCCGCCGTGGCGGGTTCGGACGTGGGCGAGGAAGACGGACATCGCTTCGGCGGGGGCCTGGAGGAGGGGGGCGGGGATGGTGAGGTGGCGGCCCTGGGGGTCGGTGACGCGGGTGGTGCCGTGGTCGTTGAGGGCGGTGCGGTGGCGTTCGGCGAGGTTGGCGAAGATCTGCGGGAGGGCGTCGGCGGTGCGGGCGTAGTCGGCGATGATGCGGTCGGCGGGGACGCCGAGGAGGTCGAGGAGCAGGGCGATGACCAGGCCGGTGCGGTCCTTGCCGGCGGCGCAGTGGAGGAGTACGGCGCCGGGGCGGGTGGTGGCCTCGACGGCGGCGGCGACGGCTTCGGGGGCGGATTCGGCGAGCAGGAGGTAGAACTCGCCGAGGTCGGCGGCGGTGGTCATGGTCGCCATGTGGGCGGTGAGGGCGTCGGTGGCGGGGTTCACCGGGGCGGCGACCACGGCTATCCCGGCGGCTTCGGCGGCGGCCCAGTCGGCGGGCCGGGTCTCGCGGGGGTCGCGCAGGTCGACGATGGTGCGGATGTCGCAGGAGCGCAGCTGGGCGACGACGGCCTCGTCGGCGGCCGGGTAGGGCTGGGCTGAGCGGTACAGCACACCGGCGCGGATCCGCAGGCCCTCGGGGTCGCTGAGGGCGGCGGGGTCGCGGAAGTTGACCAGGGACATGCGAGGGGGCCTTTCGGTGAAGCCGCACACGGAGGGGAAGGACATCCAGTAGGACATCTAGACGTCTAGATGTCCAATCCCTCGCCGGGTGCGGGTCACCTCTCCATCCCACCGCTGTCGGCCCGCCACGGCGAGCCGGAGGAGCGGCCTCGGCTTCGTAGGATCGGTCCGTGGCGACGAACCTCCCGAGCACTCCCCCGAACACCCCGCTGTACCGCCGGCTGGCCCGCCGGCTCCAGGAGCGGATCGACGCCGGCGGCTACCCCGCGGGCGCCCGGCTGCCGAGCGAGCCGGAGCTGAGCGCCGAGTTCGGCGTGAACCGGCTGACCGTGCGGCAGGCGGTCGCGGAGCTGGAGCGGGCGGCCGTGGTGGAGATCCGCCGGGGCGTGGGCACCTTCGTCCGCCCGCCCGCCGTCCGCGTCTCGATCGCGGTGGACCCGCGCAGCCAGCGCTTCGACCTGGGCAGCGTGCACGAGGCACTGCCCGAGGGGGAGCAGGGGGACGGCGAGTTCGTGGTCGCCGCCCCGCCGGTGACCGGCTCGGCGGAGGACGAGGAGGCCGCCCGCCAGCTCGGCCGGGAGCCGGGCGGGCTGTCCCGGCTGGACTCGGTGATCCGCCTGGGCGGGCGGGCCCGGGCGGCGTGCAGCTACTGGGTGCCGTTCGGGCCGCTGCCCGCCGAGCTGGTGCGGCCCGGCCACGCCGGGAACCTGGTGCGGGACCTGGCCCGGGCGGCCGGGGTGGAGCTGGAGTACGACTGGCGGGCCTTCGGCGCGATCGGCGCGGACCTGGCGGACGCCGAGCTGCTGGGCGTCCCGGCCGGCACCCCGCTGCTGGTGCGCGAGGGAGTCAGCTGCACCCCGGACGGCACCCCGTCGCTGTACGTCCGGCGGCGGATCGACGGCAGCAGCGCGCGCTTCGTGCTGCACTTCCGCGAGCGGTAGTGCACGAGCCCCGGCCGTAAGGACCCTGATAGGGTTCACCGCCCGAAATCAGGCCGCACGGGGGCTGGCAGGACACGGTGACCGAGACGAACGAGTGCGACATACCCACCGAGCTGGCCGAGGCGTACCTCGTCCTGCTCGCCGACGTCTCCCGCACCGGGCGCCTGCTGCGCCGGGACGAACTGGAGGGGCTGCGCCGGCTCGGCGAGCAGTGCGCCGAGGCCGGCTACGGGCTGCGCGAGGTGGTCTCGCACTGCCTGGCCGCGGCCCGGCGGGCCTGGCAGACGCTGCCGGGGACGACGGCCGCGAGCAGCGTCGGCGAGCTGCGCCGGATGGGCGACGCGGTGCTGGCCGCCACCGACGCCGCACTGGCCGCGCTCGGCGAGGGGCACGAGCGGTCGCAGCGCCTGGCGGTCCGCCAGGAGGAGGCGGCCAGGCGGGAGTTCATCGACGACCTGCTGCACGGCCGCAGCGACCTCGGGCTGCTCGCCGAGCGCGCGGAGCGGTTCGGGCTGCGGCTGGCGGGCGCGTACACGGTGGCGGTGGCGATCGGCGACGAGCGGTTCGCGGACGTCCATCCGATGGTGCACCGGGTGGAGCGGGAGCTGACCGGGCGGTTCGGCGAGCGGGACGTGCTGCTGGCCAGCAAGGACGGCCGGCTGGTGTGCATCGCCCCGGACTCCGAGCGGGCCGTGCTGGAGGCCTTCGCGGACCTGACGCTGCGCCCCGGCCCCGGCTACCGCCCGGTGCTGCGGGTGGCGACCGGGCGCCGGCACTCGGGCGCGAGCGGGGTGCTGCGCAGCTACGACGAGGCACTGGACGCGCTGGACTACGCCCAGCGGCTGGACCTGCCGGCCTGCCGGCTGAAGGCCGAGGAGCTGCTGGTCTTCCCGGTGCTGATGCGCGACCGGGCGGCGATGGCCGATCTGGTGCGCAGCGTGCTCGGCCCGCTGACCGAGGCGCGCGGCGGGGCCCGTCCGCTGCTGGACACCATCGCGGTGCAGGCGGAGGCGGCGTACGTGAACGCGGAGGCGGCGCGCCGGCTGGGGCTGAGCGTGCGCACGCTCAGTTACCGGCTGGAGCGGATCAAGACGCTCACGGGGTACGACCCGGCGGACGCGCTGCAGCGCTTCACCCTGGAGACGGCGGCCATGGGGGCGCGGCTGCTGAACTGGCCGGAGCAGCCGCTGTAGGGCGCGTCCCGGCGCGCCCGCAAGGGGTCGGCAAACCCCGGATGACCTGCCCGGGGCCGTCCTGTTGCCCGACTGTTGCAGTGTCACGGGAAACGCGCGTACCAGGGTGTCAAAAGGCCGTAAAGATTGCCGGATCCTGGCAATGTGCGGGCGCCTCCCCCGCTGCCATGATCTCCCCGGCGCCGATGTGCGGCGCCGTGGGAAAGGCGGGGGAGCATGGCCGGGACGGGGGGCTTCTTCGCGGCCGCGCTGGCCTTTCCGACGGCGGTGTTCAGCTTCGCGCTGGTGGTGGTCGTCGGGTACTGGCTGCTGATGCTGATCGGTGGCCTGGGGTTCGACGCCCTGCACGGGGGGCATGGCGTCGGGCACCACCTGGGTGCCGGGCACGCCGGGCACGTGGGCCCGGTGGGTCACGTCGGACACGGTGCCGGGGGGCACGGTGTCGGGGGGAACGTGGCCCACGGGCCGTCCGGCGGGCACGGTGCCGGTGGGGGGAGTGCCCACGGTTCCGAGCACGGGAACGGCCACCACGGGGGCGTGCTGGACGCGCTGGGGCTGGGCGGGGTGCCCGCGACGGTGGCGGTTTCGCTGCTGGTCGCGCTCGCCTGGTTCGTCAGCCTGTCCGGCACCGTCCTCACCTCGGGGGCACCGGCGCGCGGCGGCGTGTTCGCCGTCGCGCTGGTCGCCTCCTGGGCGGGCACCCGGGTGCTCGTCCGGCCGCTGCGGCGGCTGTTCCCGGAGGACCGGCCGATCACCCGGGGGGACTTCGTGGGCCGGGTCTGCGTGATCCGCACCGGCCGGGTGACCGCCGACTTCGGGCAGGCCGAGGTGACCGCCGAGGACGGCTCCACCGCGACCGTCCAGGTCCGCACCCCGGACGCCGAGCCGGGGCTGACCGCCGGTCGCACCGCGCTGATCTACGACTACGACGCGGACGGCGAGCACTTCCTGGTCGCGCCGTTCGACCCGTCTCCGCCAGGCCTCTGACGTATCTGACGCATCTGACGTCAAGTCAGTTTCTGAAATTCACATACCACTTCGCACCACCATCTCGTCAAAGGACTCCGTGATGGACACCATCGCCGTGGGTTTCGGCGTACTCGTCGCCGTCGTGCTGCTCATCCTGCTCGCCGTCCTGCTCTTCGTGGGCCGCCTGTTCCAGAAGGTCGAGCAGGGCAAGGCCCTGATCGTCTCCCGGACCAAGAAGGTGGACGTCACCTTCACCGGCGCGATCGTCCTGCCGATCCTGCACAAGGCCGAGCTGATGGACATCACGGCGAAGACGGTGGAGATCCACCGGGCCGGCCGGGACGGTCTGATCTGCCGGGACAACATCCGGGCGGACATCCGGATCTCCTTCTTCGTCCGGGTGAACAAGACCGTCGAGGACGTCGTCAAGGTGGCGCAGTCGATCGGCACCGCCCGGGCCAGTGACCCGCAGGCGATCCAGGACTTCTTCGCGGCCAAGTTCGCCGAGGCGCTCAAGACCGTCGGCAAGCAGCTGGACTTCACCGACCTGTACACCCACCGGCACGAGTTCCGGGACCAGATCATCGCGGTCATCGGCACCGACCTCAACGGCTACACCCTTGAGGACGCGGCCATCGACCACCTCGAGCAGACCCCGATGAGCCAGCTGGACGGCGACAACATCCTGGACGCCCAGGGCATCCGCAAGATCACCGAGCTGACCGCGATCGAGCACGTGCGCACCAACGAGTACCAGCGCAACGAGGAGAAGGAGATCACCCGGCAGAACGTCGACGCCCGGGAGACCGTCCTGGAGCTCGAACGCCGCCAGGCCGACGCCGAGATCCGCCAGCGCCGCGAGATCGAGACCCTGCGGGCCAAGGAGGACGCGGTGATCGCCCGGGTGCAGGAGGAGGAGCGGCTCAACGCCCAGACCGCCTTCCTGCGCACCGAGGAACTGCTCGGGGTGCAGCGGGAGAACCAGGCCCGCGAGGTCGCGGTGGCGCAGAAGAACCGCGAGCGGGTGATCGCGGTGGAGAACGAGCGGATCGAGAAGGACCGCCTGCTGGAGGTCGTCGGCCGCGAGCGGGAGACCGAACTCGCCGTGATGGCCAAGACCAAGGAGGTCGAGTCCCGCCGCCGGGAGGTCGCCGACGTGGTCCGCGAGCGGGTCGCGGTCGAGCGCACCGTCGCCGAGCAGGAGGAGGCCGTCAAGACGCTGCGGGCCACCGAGGAGGCCGAGCGGGTGCGCAAGGCCGTGGTCATCCAGGCCGAGGCGGAGGCGCAGGAGAAGCTCGTCAAGGACATCAAGGCCGCCGAGGCCGCCGAGCAGGCCGCCTCCCACAAGGCCCGCGAGTCGCTGGTGCTGGCCGAGGCCCGGCAGCAGGCCGCCGAGCTGGACGCGGCCGCCAAGGTCAAGCTGGCCGAGGGCGTCCGGGCGGAGGCCGCCGCCGAGGGGCTGGCCCGGGTGCAGGTGCGGGAGCAGGAGGCCGCGGCGGTGGAGAAGGTCGGCCGCGCCGAGGCCGTGGTGCAGGCCGAGAAGGCCAAGGCGGCCGCGCTGGAGGTCGGCGCCAAGCTGAAGGCGGAGGCCGAGGGCCTGACCGAGAAGGCCGCGGCGATGGCCAAGCTGGACGAGGCCTCGCGCGAGCACGAGGAGTACCGGCTGCGGCTGGCCGCAGAGAAGGACGTCCGCCTCGCCGGGCTGGAGACGCAGCGGCAGATCGCCGAGGCGCAGGCCGCGCTGGTCGCGACCGGCCTGGAGAAGGCGAAGATCGACATCGTCGGCGGGGACTCGGTGTTCTTCGAGAAGCTGGTGCAGTCCGTGACGGCCGGCAAGAGCGTGGACGCCTTCGTCGGCCACTCGCAGACCGCCCAGGCCCTGGCCGGGCCGTGGCTGGACGGACGGGCCAGCTTCACCGAGGACCTCACCCGGGTGCTGTCCTCGGCGTCCACCGCGGACGTGCAGAACCTGACGGTGTCCGCGCTGCTGCTCAAGCTGATCGGCAGCGGCGGTGAGCAGGCCGGGCAGCTGCGGCAACTGCTCGACTCGGCGAAGAAGTTGGGGATCGCGGAGACCCCGATCGGGGCACTGTCCGCCGCTTCCGTGAACGGCTCGAAGTAACAACCCGCTGAGCACCCGAGGAACTGACCGTGGACGCCCTCGACACCCGGCTCGACGCCGGCACCTACGAGGTCCTGCGCGACCGGCTCGCCCGGGCCGCCGCCGAACTCGCCGACCGCGCACGGGCGTTGAACGCCCGCCGGGTCGAGGAGTTCGGCGGCGGGGAGCTGCGGCTCACCGGCACCGGGCGGCTCACCACCGCCCGGCCCTGCCTGCCGCAGGACCTCACCGCCGCCGGCGGAATGCTGCTGCTTGGCACCCGGCCCGAAGCCTCCGCCGACGACACCGGGGACGTCCTCGGCCTGCACCACCCGGACCTGTCCCCCGCCCCCGCCGAGGGGAGCCTGCTGGACGACCCGCGGCTGCGCCAGGACCTCGCCGAGCTGCGCCGCTACTTCCGCGACGCCCGGCTGGAACGGCTGCGCCCGGTCGGCGGCCGGCTGCTCGCCGTCTTCCGCACCGGCCCGGCCGCCGCCGACGTCCGGGTGCTGCGCTGGCGCCTCGACGACGACCGGGCCGACTACCAGGACGGGCGCGGCGAGCGCGACCACGCCCCCGCCGAGGGCCAGCAGCTCGACTGGACGCCGCTCACCCGTGACGACCAGCTGACCGCCGCCCCCGGCACCGCGCCGCGCGCCGACCTCGCCGGGGAACTCCGCCTCGGCGTGGACGGCGGCCGACTCACCCTCACCACCCCCGACGGCCGCGAACTCCACCACGAGCCGCTCGCCGAGGCCCTGCAGACCCTCGCAGACGCCCAGATCGCCCACGCCCGGCTCGGCACCCTGCTGCTGGTACGGGTGCGCCCGTACCAGGAGGAGACCGTCCGGCACCTGGTGGTCCACCTGCCCACCGGCAGGGTCACCCGGATCGACGCACTCGGCCAGGCCTGCCTGCGGCTGCCCGCCGACCAGGGCGTGGCCTTCCCCGGCGGCTGCCACCTCGCCGACGGCACCGTGCGCGTCTTCGACCAGCCGGTGGACGGCCTGGTGTACGAGCGCACCCTCCTCTCCCCCAACGGCGAGGACGTGCTGTACGAGTTCCGCTCCCCCGCCGACGGGCACGCGCTGCTCCAGCCGTACAACTCCGTCCGCCAGGAGGCCGCCGCCCCGCTCGCCTGCCAGGGCTACGCGCTGCTCGACGACGGCACCCTCATCGCCCTGCGCCCGGCCGAGGACGGCCCCACCCGGCTGCACCCCGTCCAGCTGTGGCAGAGCCCGTTCACCAGCGAACGCCACGCCGCCCAACAGCCGCCCGGCACCGGCCCGTTGGCCCGGATCGGCAACGCCGACCTGGTCCGCGGCCTGGCCGACTGCCTGGCCCTGGCCCGACTGGCCGCGGCCGGCGCCGACACCCCGGCCGGGCACCGGGCCGTGCTCGCCGCCTGCACCCGCACCGCCGACCGGCACCACTGGCTCGGCCAGGACGGCCTCGGCGACCTCGCCGCGCCGCTCGCCGAGATCCGCGACACCGCCCGGCAGGTGATCGCCGAGTACGAGGCGATCGCCCAGCTCACCGCGCACGCCGCGGCCCGCACCGAGGAGACCGCCGAGCATGTCGAGGGCCTGCTGCGCACCGCGCGCGGCGAAACCCTCGCCGACGCCGCCGAGTGGGTCGACCGGCTGGCCGCACTGCGCCGCGCCCAGGGCCGGGTCGAGGCGCTGCGCGACCTGCCGCGGGTGGACCGCCAGCGGATCGACGCGCTCGCCGAGCACCTCGCCGAGGGGCTGGCCGAGGCCGCCGACCGGGCGGTGGTCCAGCTCGCCGAACCCGCCGCCTTCGAGCCGCACCGGCTCCGGGCCGGCGAACTGGTCGAGCAGTGCGCGGCCATCGCCACCGCCGCCGAGGCGGAACCGCTGTCCGCGCGGCTGAGCGAGCAGAGCGAGGCCCTGCAGACCGTCTCGGAGCTGGTCGGCACCCTCGACCTGGCCGACGCCACCACCCGCACCGCGATCCTGGACCGGCTCGCCGACGTCCTCGGGCTGCTCAACCGGGCCCGCACCACCCTGACCGTCCGCCGCCGGGAGCTGCGCACCCGAGAGGCCGCCGCCGAGTTCGCCGCCGAGACCGCGCTGCTCGCCCAGGCCGTCACCGCCGCCCTCGCCGCCGCCGACACCCCCGAGGGCTGCGACGACCAGCTCGGCCGGCTGCTGCTGCGGATCGAACAGCTGGAGACCCGCTTCGCCGACGCCGACCCGGCGCTCGGCGAACAGCTCGCCGACCGGCGCACCGAGGTCCACGACGCGCTCACCGCCCGCCGCCAGCACCTGCTGGAGGAGCGGGCCGGCCGGGCCGACCGGCTGGCCGCCTCCGCCGAGCGCGTCCTCGACACCCTGCACCGGCGCCTCGCCGCCCTCGACACCGCCGCCGAGATCGACGCCGCCCTGGCCGCCGACCCGACAGCCGTCAAACTCCGCGACCTGGCCCGGCAGTTGACCGAGCTCGGCGACCGGGTCCGGGCCGAGGAGCTGACCGGACGGCTGCGCGCCGCCCGCGGCCGCGCCCACCGCGCCCTGCGCGACCGCGCCGAGCTCGCCGGGGACGGCCCCGGCACCCTGCGGCTGGGCCGCCACCTGTTCACCGTCACCACCCAGCGCCCCGAACTCACCCTGCTGCCCTGGCGTGGCCGCCCTGCCTTCACCCTCACCGGCACCGACTACCGCTCCCCCGTCACCGACCCGGCCTTCGCCGCCACCGAGCGGTACTGGGCCCGGCCGCTGCCCTCCGAGACGCCCACGCTCTACCGCGCCGAGTACCTGGCCGCGAGCCTGCTGCTGGCCGCCTCACCGGAGGCGCTGTCGGCGGACGTGCTGTTGGCGGACGCGCTGTCGGACGAGGGCGACCTGCTGGAGTACGTCCGCCGGGCCGCCGAACAGCGCCCGGACGAGGGCTACCAGCGCGGGGTGCACGACCACGACGCCGCCCTGGTGCTCCGCGCCCTGCTCGAACTCGGCGCCGAGGCGGGCCTGTTGCGCCACCCGGCCGCCGCCCGGGCGGCGGCCCAGCTGTACTGGGCGCACGGTACGGACGAGCGGCAGCGGCTGGTCTGGCACACCCGGGCCCGCTCGCTCGGCCTGGCCCGCCAGACGTACGGGCCGGTGCCGGCCCTGGCCGCGCTGGCCTCCGAACTGTCGGCCGCCGTCGCGGAGTTCGCACCTGACGTGCCGGCAGCGCTCGGCGCCGGGGACTACCTGGTGGCCGAACTCGCCGCCGCCACCCCGACCTTCGCCTACTCGGCCGGCGCGGCCGCCCTGCTGGAGAAGTTCCGCGCCGCGCCCGAGTCCGCCGGGCTGACCGAGGCGCTGGCCGCCCTGCCCGAGGAGCCCTCGCTGCTCCCCGTTCGGCGCCAACTGGCCGCCGCCTGGCTGGAGTCGGCCGCCGCCGACGCCGACCCGGGCGACCTCGCCGAGGCCGCCGCCGTACTGCTCTGCCCGTCGCTGCCGCGCCGCCCCGCCGAGGGCGCCGTCGCCACCCGGCTGACCGGGCTGCTCGGCGACCACCCGCGGGTCTCCGGTGGCGCCCTGGACCTGCGGCTGGACGAACTGCTCGCCCGCGTCGGCGAGTTTGAGGCCGTCGAGGTGCCCGGCTACCGCGCCTACCAGCGGCTGCGCGGCGACCTGCTGGCCGCCGAGCACGCCCGGCTGCGGCTCGACCAGTACCGCCCCGCGCCGCTCAACGGCTTCGTCCGCAACCGGCTGATCGACCAGGTGTACCTGCCGCTGGTCGGCGACAACCTCGCCAAGCAGCTCGGCACCGTCGACTCCGGCGGGCCGGTCGACCGCAGCGGCCTGCTGCTGCTCGTCTCCCCGCCCGGCTACGGCAAGACCACCCTGGTCGAGTACCTCGCCGAGCGGCTCGGCCTGCTGCTGGTCTCGGTCAGCGGCCCGGCACTCGGCCACCACGTCACCTCGCTGGACCCGGCCAAGGCGCCCGACGCCACCGCCCGCCGCGAGCTTGAGAAGCTCAACTTCGCCCTGCACGCGGGCGACAACGTGCTGCTCTACCTGGACGACGTGCAGCACACCTCGCCCGAGTTCCTGCAGCGCTTCATCCCGCTGTGCGACGCCCAGCGCCGGATCGACGGCGTCTGGGACGGCGAGGCCCGCGAGTGGGACCTGCGCGGCAAGCGCTTCGCGGTGGTGATGGCCGCCAACCCGTACACCGAGTCCGGCCGGCTGTTCCGGCTGCCCGACATGCTCGCCAACCGCGCCGACGTCTGGAACCTCGGCGACGCCGTCGCCGGCCGCGAGGACCTCTTCGCGCTCAGCTTCGTCGAGAACGCCCTGCCCGCCAACCCGCACCTGGCCCCGCTCGCCACCGCCGAGCGCGCCGACCTGGACACCCTGCTCGCCCGCGCCGCGGGCACCCCCGGCGGCACCCTGGCCGGCGCCTGGCCGGCTGCCGAGGTGGAGCGGATGACCGCCGTCCTGGCCGGACTGCTCCACCTGCGCGGCACCGTCCTGGCCGTCAACCGGGCCTACCTCGCCTCCGCCGCCCAGGACGACCGCGCCCGCACCGAGCCACCGTTCCTGCTCCAGGGCTCCTACCGCAACATGGCCAAGCTCGCCCAACGCCTCGACCCGGCGCTCACCCGACCCGAGTTGGACGCCCTGCTCGCCGACCACTACCGGGCCGAGGCCCAGCCGCTCGGCGCCGACGCCGAGGCCCAGCTGCTGAAGCTGGCCGAGCTCCGGGGCGCTCTGACGCCGGAGCAGGCGCAGCGCTGGGCGGAGCTGAAGCGCACCTGGCGTGGGGTGTAGCTAGCTACACCCCCGGAAGTGAACCCCTGCTCATTGAGCCGGCCTGGTCCGGCGCGGTGGGATGGGGATCATGAACGCCGCGCACTTCGCCGTTGAACTCCGCTCCGTCCGCCGGACCTACCGGCGCGGGCCCGAACCCGTCGTCGGCCTGGACGACGTGAGCGTCGGGTTCCCCTTCGGCACCTTCACCGCCGTCATGGGCCCCTCCGGCTCCGGCAAGTCGACCCTGCTGCGGTCGGCCGCCGGCCTGGAGGCGATCGACGGCGGCGAGGTGCGGGTCGACGGCACCGTCCTCGGCGGGCTGCGCGACAAGGAGCTGACCGTCCTGCGCCGGGAGCGGATCGGCTTCGTCTTCCAGTCCTTCAACCTGCTGCCCGCCCTGACCGCGGCCCAGAACGTGGCACTCCCGGCCAAGCTGTCCGGCCGCCGCCCCGCGCCGACCGAGGTGACCGCCGCCCTGGCCGCGGTCGGCCTCGCCGACCGGGCCGGGCACCGGCCGGGCGAGCTCTCCGGCGGCCAGCAGCAGCGGGTCGCCATCGCCCGGGCGCTGATCACCCGCCCGGCGGTGCTGCTCGCCGACGAACCGACCGGCGCGCTGGACACGAAGAGCGGCCGCGAGGTGCTCGCCCTGCTGCGCGGGATGGCGGACGACCCCGGCCGGGCCGTGGTCATGGTCACCCACGACCCCGTCGCCGCCTCCTACGCCGACCAGGTGCTCTTCCTCCGGGACGGCCGGCTGGCCGGCTCGCTGGAGCGGCCCACCGCCGAGCAGGTCGCCGCCCGGATGACCGCGCTGGAGGCCCACTCGCCGGAGGTTCGCTCGGCGCAAGCTCACTCGGCGCAGGCTCACTCGGCGGAGGCTGCGGCATGCTGACCCTCGCCCTCGCCTCCGTCCGGCTCCGCTGGGCCTCGTTCGTCGGCAGCTTCGTCGCGCTGGCTTGCGGCGTCGCCCTGATAGCCACGTCCATCCTGGTCATCGCCGCCACCGTCGACGTCCCCGACCAGGGCCGCCAGCGCTTCTCCGAGGCCCCGGTCCTGGTGACGGCCGACCTGAACGTCGACTTCAAGCCCGCGAACGGTGACGTCCAGCCGACCCCGGTCCCCGCCCAGCCCGGTCTGCCCGCCGGGCTGATCGCCGCCGTGGCCGCGACCGGCCGTACGGTCGAGGACCACACCTTCTACGCCCAGCTCCCGGACGGCCCGCGTGACCAGGTCGGACGCGCCTGGTCCAGCGCGGCCCTCGGGGGCTACCGGCTCGCCGCCGGCGCCGCCCCGGCCGCCGACGACCAGGTCGTCATCGGCGGCGGCCGCCCGGAGCAGGTCGGACAGCGCGTCCGGTACGTCACCGCCGACGGCGTACACAGCGCGACGGTCTCCGGCGTCACCGAGGCCGAGCCGTACGAGCACGCCGTCTTCTTCACCGACGCCCAGGCCGCCCGGTACTGCCCCGCCGTCGGCGCGCTGGCCGCCTTCGGCCCCGCCGACGCGGTGCGCCGGGCCGTGGACGCGACCGGCGGCGCGAGCGTCGCCCGGGTGCTCACCGGCACCGAGCGCAGCCAGGCGGACCCGCACCACGCCGAGGTCAGCAGCCGGCTGGACGGCGTGCAGACCCCGCTCGGCCTGTCCGCCGCGGTCTCCGGCGGCACCGCCGTGTTCGTGGTGGGCGGCACCTTCGCGCTGTCGATCGCCCAGCGCCGCCGCGAACTCGCCCTGCTGCGGCTGATCGGCGCCACCCGCCGGCAGCTGCGCACCCTGGTCAACCGGGAGGCCCTGGTGGTCGGCGTGCTGGCCTCCGCCGCCGGGTGCGCGCTCGGCGCGGCCGGGACGGCGCCGGCCGGCCGCTGGCTGGTCGACCACGGCATGGTGCCGGCCGAGTTCACCGTCCCGGTCACCTGGTGGGGGCTGCTCGTCGCGGCCTCGATCGGGCTGCTGACCGCGATCACCGGCGTGGTGTTCTCCTCGGTGAAGGCCGGGCTGATCAGCCCCGGCGAGGCGCTCGCGGAGGCGGACGCCGAACGGACCTCGCGCCTCGCGCTGGCGTTCCGCTGGGTGAGCGGCCTGCTGGTGCTGGGCGGCGGCAGCGCGGCCCTCGTACTGACGGCGAAGAGCTGGCCGGACACGGCGGCCAACGTCGCCGACTCGCTCTCCCTGCTGCTGGCGATCGTCACCGGCTGCGTGCTGCTGGCGGCCGTGCTGGCCGGACCGGCGATCCGGCTGCTGACGGTGCTGCCCGGGCTGGTGGCCCGACTGCGCGGCCGCGCAGTCGAGGACGGCGGCGGCATCGTCTGGGCCACCGCCCGGCAGAGCTCGCTGACCGCCTTCCGGCGCACCGCCGCGACCACCACCCCGGTGGTGCTGATCATCGCCTTCGCCGGGTGCCTGCTCGGCAGCATCGACACCATCAACCGCTCGCAGGTCACCGAGGTCCACCACCAGCTGTCCGCCGCCGACCTGGTCGTCACCCCGGCCGGTACCCCCGGTCTGAGCACGGCCGTGGCGGAACGGGTCCGCTCGGTCCCCGGGGTGCGGGCGCTGGTGATCACCCCGACCTCCGTCATGGCGACCGTGGCCGACGGCCAGGCCCTGGTGCCCTTCCGCGCCGCGACGGCGGACCCCACCGCGCTGGCCGAGGTCGACCGGCTCCCGGTCATCGCCGGCTCGCTCGCCGACCTCGGCCCCGACTCGATCGTGCTCAGCCGCACCTGGCCCGGCTCGCCCGCGGTCGGCGGGCAGGTGTCGGTCCGGCTGGCCGACGGCACCCCGCGGAACCTGCGGGTCGCCGCCCTGCTCGGCACCGGCGCCGAAGCCGTCCAGGCCTGGGTGACCGGCCCCAACGCCGTCACCGGCGGTGTCGGCGGCCCGGCCCTGGTCAGCCGGATCGACCTGCGGCTGCTGCCCGGCACCGACCGCGCGCAGGCCACCGCCGCGCTGCGGACGGCCGTGGACGGGCTGGGCGCCCGGCTCACCACCCCCGAGGAGGTCTGGTCCGCCGCCACCGACAGCACCGAGCGGGATTCCTGGAACGCCCTGCTGATGATCCTCGGCCTGGCGATCTGCTACGCGGCGATCACGCTGGCCAACTCCCTGGTGATGACGGTCAGCGACCGCCGCCAGGAGCTCTCCCTGCTGCGTCTGGCCGGCGCCACCAAGGCCCAGGTGCTGCGCACCGTCGCCGTCGAGACGCTGATGTGCGTCGCGGCCGGCACCCTGCTGGGCGTGCTCGGCACGGCGATCAGCGTCGGTGGCTCCTGGGCCGCTCTGACCGACCTGGTCGGCCCGACGCCCGCGGTCGTCCCCTGGACGGTGCTGGGCGTGCTCGCCGCCGCCTGCGCAGTCATCGCCCTGACGGCCGCGGTGCTCCCGGCGGCGCTGGCCCTGCGCGGCCGGGACGGCCAGGGCATCCTCCGCGGCGCGGCGGGGGCGGCCTGAGTCCCGCCGCAGTGACCGCACGTGCCGGTGTTGCCGGCACCTGGCTGAAGGACACCCTGGTCGGCTGATCACCCAGTCCGAAGACCGTACGAACCCTCCTGACGGCGCAGCCCCCGTGGCGCCGCCGGGAGGGGCCGCCGGCCCGCGGCTAGCGTGTCCGCATGGGTGCTCAGGAACTCGACCTCGCCGCGCTGCGCCGGGTGTACGGACGCATTGGCAGCCGGTGGTTCTACACCCGGGTGGCCCGCAACGCCCGGCACTGGGGGTGGACCGAGCCCGGGCAGTCGAAGTGGCGACTGTGGCGGGCGCAGCGACAGTTGGAGGACGTGCTCGGCCGCAAGCTGGCCCTGCCCGCCGGGTCCCGGGTGCTGGACGCGGGCTGCGGGGCCGGGGTGGTGGCCCGGGCGATGGCGACCGGCTTTGGGCTGCTGGTCACCGGGGTCGACGTGCTGGACTTCCACCTCGCCGAGGCCCGTCGGCTGAGCGCCCGCGCCGCGCTGGCCGACCGGACCGTCTTCAGCTGGGGCGACTACCACGAACTCCCTTTCCCGGACAGCGAGTTCGACGGCGCGTACTCGATGGAGACGCTCGTCCACTCCTACCACCCGGCCCGCGCCCTGGCCGAGTTCCACCGGGTGCTGCGCCCGGGCGGTCGGCTGGTGCTGCTCGGCCCGATGAGCACCGGCCCGTTGGACGAACTCCCGCAGCATGCACGGGGGTTGCTCGAACCGTACCTGGACGCGATGGCGATGACCGGCGCCCGCTTCTACCACGCCGGCAACCTGCCGCAGCTGCTCGCCGAGGCCGGCTTCGAGGTCGAGGAGGCACTGGACGCGACGCCGTACTACACGCCCACCACGGAGGCGGTGCACGCGTACTTCCGGCTGCCGTGGGAGGTGCTGCGCCGCTTCGGCGACCCGGCGCGGTGGCTCAACCTGCGCTCCACGGTGGAGATGTACGACGTGCGCGAGTACGTCGCCTGGTACGTTCACACCGCCGTCAAGCCATCGGGGTGACCACCGCCGTGGACGAGCACTCCGCCCCGCCGCCGTACCCGAGTGGCTCGTTCCGCGTACGGCGGTTCTATCCCGAGGGTTCGGAGGTGGCCGAGCCTGCCGAGACGGTCGACGCCACCGAGGCGGCCAGCGACTCCCAGACCGGGTCCGGCAGTCCGGGCACCGATCGCCCCTCCGACTGCCACAGGCGCGCCAGTTCGGCATAGATGGGCACCTCCGGGTCAGGTTCCGGAGGGTGCCCTGCCCGCTGCAGGATCGTTTCTTCGGTCGGCCGACGCCACGCAGCCGATGCCACCCCAAAACTACTCACATCAACCCAACGCGCCCCCGGGCGCCAGGTCACGGCCACGTCAACCGGGCGGCCCACGCCTCCACCCGCGCGGGCCGCCCTGCCTACCGAGTCCGGGCGCGCGGTTCAGCGCCGTCGGCCCGCCGCCAGCAGTTCCGCCACCGTCGCCAGCTTCACCCGCGGCCGCCCCTGCGCCGCGCCCCGCTCGCGCTCCGCCCGGTCCACCGCGCGCAGTTCCTTCAGCCCCACCGCGTCCGGCCGGCGCCGCCGCACCAGCCGCTCGAACTCCGCCCGCCCCGCCGACGGTTCGGGCAGTACCCGGGCCACCGCATCGTCCAGCAGCGCGTCCACCGTCTCCCGGGCGCAGGCCCGGTTGGCGCCGATCCCGCCGGACGGCCCGCGCTTGGCCCAGCCCACCACGTACGCGCCCGGCAGCGCCCGCCCGGTGGCGGGGTCGACGACCCGTCCGCCGCGCTGCGCGAGCGTCCCGGTCCGCTCGTCGAACGGCAGCCCCGGCAGTGGCACGCCCCGGTGCCCGATCGAGCGCACCACCAGCCCGGCCCGCAGGGTGTCCATCTCCCCCGCCACCCCGAGCGGCTCGCCGTCCGCCGTCAGCGCGGTCCGCTCGACGGTCAGCCCCGAGACCCGGCCGTCCTCACCGGTCAGCTCGACCGGCGCCGACAGGAAGCGCAGCACGATCCGCCGCCCCGGCCCCGGCTCCGCGCCGCCGTCGTGCCGCACCAGCGGCAGGCCGGCGAGCAGCCCGGCCCGCGAGTCCGGCGCGGCCGCCTCGATCGCCGCCCGCACCTCCGGGTGGTCCTCGACCACCAGCTCGACTCCCGGCAGCCGGCCCAGCGCCAGGAACTCCGGCCTGCTCCAGGCCGCCTGCTCGGGCCCGCGCCGGGCCAGCAGCACGACCTCCCGGACCTTGCTGCGGCGCAGCGCGGCCAGGGCGTGGTCAGCGATGTCGGTGGCGGCGAGCCGGTCGGGGTCGGTGAGCAGGATGCGGGCGATGTCGACCGCGACGTTGCCGTTGCCGACCACCACCACCCGCTCGGCGGACAGCTCCACCGTGCCGGCCGGCACCGTCGGGTCGGCGTTGTACCAGCGGACGAAGGCGGTCGCGGGCAGGCTGCCCGGCAGGTCCTCGCCGGGCACGCCGAGCCGCCGGTCCGCGGCCGCGCCGACCGCGTACACCACCGCGTGGTGGTGCGCGGCCAGTTCCTCGTGGGTGACGTCGGTGCCGACGTCCAGGTTGAGGTGCATCCGCAGCCGCGGGTCGTGGAAGACGCTCGCGAAGCTCTCCGCGATCCGCTTGGTGGACTGGTGGTCGGGCGCCACGCCGTGCCGGAGCAGGCCGCCGGTGACCGGCAGCCGGTCGATCATGGTGAGCTCGGCGCCGGTGCAGCGCAGCAGTTCCTGCGCGGTGTACCCGGCGGAGGGCCCGGTGCCGACGACGGCGATCCGCAGCGTGCCCAGCTCACCCGGCAGGCTGCGCGGGAAGCTGGGCGCGCCCCAGGCGTGGTCGTTGGGGTGATCGCGGTACCAGTCCCGGTTGAGGTCGCCGAAGACGACGTCCGGCCCGCGCAGCCGGTCGACCGGGAACACCGCGTCCACCGGGCAGGCGTCCGCGCAGGCGCCGCAGTCGATGCACGCCCGCGGGTCGATGTACAGCATGTCGGTGCTGCCGAACTCCGGTTCGTCCGGGGTCGGGTGGATGCAGTTGACCGGGCAGACGGACACGCACGAGGCGTCGTTGCAGCAGGTACGGGTGATCGCGTAGGCCATGGCCGGAGTGGGGTCCTCGCTCTAGCTGGTTCGTCGTCAGAGCATGTGCACGCGGCGGTAGACGGCCGCCGATCGGCTGGTGAGCAGCCCGGCCTCGGCGAGGAACGCCATCAGGTGCCGGGAGCTGTTGCGCATCATCGCCTTGCGGTGCTCGTTGTCCTTCGCCTCTGCGAGCGCCCGCGCGACGTCCAGCCCGGCGGCCTTGTACACGCCCGGGTGGACCATGCTGCTGACGATGACGTACGCGCCGATCGCGATGCCGGTGGCCGAGGTGCGGCGGCGGGCCGGGCCCGCGTGGCGCATCCGCTCGCGGATCTCCTGCCGGGCGAACTTCATGTGCCGCGACTCCTCGACCACGTGGATCCGGGAGGTGCCGCGGACGATCTCCAGGACGTTCTCGCCGCGCATCCAGTCGCGCTGCATGACGTCCAGCACCTCCTCGGCCACCAGGATGCCGCCGTAGGCGAGTTCACCCTTGGCGAGCGCCTTGAAGGCGCGCCCGGCCTGGGCGATCACCTTGTTGGGCCGGTAGGCGGGGACGCCCATCTTCTGGCAGGCGCGGGCGAACATGATCGAGTGGCGGCACTCGTCGGCGATCTCGGTGAGCGCGAACTGGAACTCGGCGCTGGCGGGGTTCTTCAGGTACTGATCGCGCAGCACCATCTGCTGGAGGATCATCTCGAACCAGATGCCGGTGTTCATGATCGAGCAGACCTCGTGCCGGGTGAGGGTGACCCGCTGCTGTTCGGTCATCCCGTCCCAGAGCCGGGTGCCGTAGAGGGTGCTCCACTCGGGGTTGAGGCCGTAGTGCTCCTCCGGGAGGGGGGCCTCCCAGTCGATCTCGGTCAAGGGGTCGAAGGAGAGGGTGGCGGCCGAGTCCAGCAGCCGCTTCGAGACGTCGTCGTCGGCCGCCGTGTGGCCGTGCTCGGTCGCCTGCCGGGTGAGAGCCATGGCTGCCTCCAGGTGCCTGCTCCTGCGGGTTCCCGCTCGCCCGCTTATTAGACGGACAGTACAATAAGAGCCCGGTCGCGAGAACCCCCCGCGCAGGTGTGAACCGGCGCGAGGCCGGGCGGCGCGCGCCCCCCTTCCGTACGGTCCGGGCACGCGGAAGGGCGAGGAAGCCGCCGTCGACCCGTTCCGCCCGGTCGGTCCACGGCCCCCTCAGCCCTCTCGGCCAGGACCCGGCGTCACCGCCGGTCCGCCGCGTCGAAGGCGGCGAGGGAGCGGGCTGCGGGTTCGAGGGCGTGCCGGAGCGCCTCCAGGGTGGCGGGCTCCAATCCGCCGAGGGCTTCGGAGAGTTCGTCGGCCGCGTCGTGGGCGATCTCCGCCGCCACCGTGTCGGCCGGTGTGCGGGGGCCGAGTTTGCTGACGGCGGCCGCCGCGCGGGTGGGGGTGAGGAGGGTGGAGGCTTGGACCAGGAGCCAGGCGGGGACGCCTGCCGCGCCTTCCGGTGGGGGGAGGTACGGGCGGGCACCGTCGTAGCGGTCGTCCTCGGCGAAGGCCTTCTGTTTGGCCTTGATGACGGGCCGGGCGGTGTCCGACTCGTGCCATTCACCGGCCGGTTTGAGGACGTACCCCTCGGCGAGGTTGTCGGCCAGTTCCGGTAGTCCGAGCAGGGCCGGGACGCGGCTCGGGAAGGTGACCGGCAGGTCCTGCAGGGTGTTCAGGGAGCCGTGTCCGAGCAGTGGCACGCAGGTGAGGCCGGCGGCGGACGCGGCGGACCGGAGTTCACGGTCGGCGATCCACCACCGCCCTTCGGCCGTCTCCACCGTCGCGTCGAAGGGGAGCCAGCGCAGCCCGGGGGCGTACCAGACGCCGGTCTGTACGGGTTCGGCTCCGGTGACGGCGGGCACGTCGGGGTGCGGGTAGCGGCCGCCGGCGAGTTCGCCGTAGACGGTGACGACGGCGGATTCCCCCCGGGTTGCCCGTAGAGCGGCTGCGAAGCGCCCGGCTGCGACGAGGAGTTGCGGCCAGATCCGGCTCACGCCGAAGAAGGCGTCGAGTTCCTCGTCGCCCAGCAGGTCGCGCCGCTTGGCGGGCCGTACGGAGGGGCCTTCGCAGACCACGGCGAAGTGGGCGCCGTGCACCTTCTCCGCCGCGATCCACTCGCGGCCGCCGGGTGCGCCGGAGCGTCCCCGGGCGGGGATCTTCGGGTAGGGCTTCAGTTCGGCCCCTGCGGGCCCTTCGAACGCCGTCTCGGACACGAACAGATCCTCGCCGCAGCGCCCGCCCCCCGGCAACGGGGATTCAGCGGCCGGCAGTCGTACGAGCGGCCGCCTCCCACACCCCGGCCAGGTGCGCGTGCAGCAGTTCCTCCGCCTCGGCCGTCGTCCGGTGGCCGATCAGCACGTGCGCGGTGAGTCCGTCGGCGAGGGCGAGCAGGGTGCGGGCTTCGCGCCGGGCGTCGACAGCGTCCGACGCTTCCGCGATGAGTCCAGCGAGCAGCCCTTCGAGGTCGGCGTAGCTGGTCCGCAGGCCGGCCGCGAGGGCCGGGTCGACGGCGGCGGCGGCGAGGAAGGCGAGCCAGATCCGTGCTTCGGCCCGGTGTTCGTCGCGCAGCAGGGCGACCTCGCCGACGACGTGTCCGACGGTGCTCGCTGCGGACTGGGCGGGGCTGGCGACGACCCGGCCGTGGGCGCGTTCGGTGACGCGTGCGCCGATGTGGCCGAGGGCGAACCGCAGCATCTCCTCCTTGGTGCGGAAGCAGCGCTGGACGGCGCCCATGGAGACGTCCGCCCTGGTGGCGACGTCCCGCAGGGTGACGCCTTCGAGGCCCTGGGCGTCGATCAGCGCGCACACGGCCTCGGCGATCCGTCGGCGCCGTTCCTCGTGGTCGACCTGTTTCGGCATACCGGCCCCCGCACTTCCCGTCCGCACTCGAAAATTATTCCGATGCAAGCGTATCGGATCTCCGGCTAGGGTTCCGGTGCCGCCGCATCCGATGCACCCGCATCGGAACAGCAATCGCATCGGAACGAACCAAGGAGCCCCCCGTGTGGAAACTCCCCGCCACCGCCATCGCCGCCGCCGTCCGCAGCGGCCAGGTGTCCGCGCGCGAGGTGGTGGACGCCCACCTCGCCCGGATCGCCGAGGTCAACCCGCAGGTGAACGCCGTCACCCAGCTCCTCGCCGACCGCGCCCGCGCCGCCGCCCGGGAGACCGACCGGGCCCGGGCGGCGGGCGAGCGGCTCGGCCCGCTCGCCGGGGTGCCGTTCACGGTCAAGGAGTGCACCCGCATCGAGGGCGTGCCGACCACCTTCGGCACGCCGCGCTTCCGCGAGCTGATCGCCCCCGCCGACGCCATCCCGGTGGCCCGGCTGCGCGCCGCCGGGGCGATCCCGATCGGGCACAGCAACATGCCGACCCTGATCCTGGCCGGGATGCACACCCGCAGCGAGCTGTACGGCGACACCCGCAACCCGTGGGACGCCACCCGCACCCCCGGCGGCAGCAGCGGCGGGGACGGCGTGGCGGTGGCCACCGGCATGGCCGCGCTGGGGCTCGGCAACGACTCCGGTGGCTCGGTTCGCGTCCCGGCTGCCTTCTGCGGGGTCGCCGCACTCAAGCCGACGACCGGCCGGTTCGCCGCCGACCAGCGGATGCTGGGCCCGGACGATCCCGGCCCGGCCTCCCAACTCCTGGTCACGGACGGCCCGTTGGCTCGCACGGTGGCCGACCTGCGGCTCGCGTACGAGACCCTGGCCGGGCCGGATCCACGCGACCCGCGCGCCGTCCCGGCGCCGCTGTACGGAGAGCCGCTGTACGGAGGGACCCTGCACGGCGAGCCGCTCGGCAACCCGCCGAGGGTCGCCATGGTCGCCGACCCGGGCGGCCACGGCGTCCACCCCGCCGTCCGCCGCGCCGTCGAGGCCGCCGCCGAAGCCCTGCGCGACGCCGGGTACCAGGTGGACGAGGTCCCCGACGTCCCCCGGCTGGACGAGGCGCTGAGGGCCTACCACCGGCTCACCAACACCGAGTTCGCCCCCAGCTGGCCCGCCGTGCGGCAGCTGCTGGGCGAGGGCGGGGACCGCTACATCGAGCTGACCATGCGCCACACCCCGCCCGTCGACGCCGCCGGGCTGATCGGGCTCATGGGCACCTGGATGAACATCCGCCGCTCCTGGACGGAGTTCCTGGACACCTACCCGCTGCTGCTCGGCCCGGTCTTCACCGAGCCCCCGGTGGAACCCGGCCTGGAGTCGCGCGACCAGGCCGGGCGGGACCGGGTCGCCTCGGCCATGCGGCTCTGCTCGGTCACCAGCTTCGTCGGCGTCCCGGCCGTCGCCGTCCCGACCGGGCTGGACCCCGACGGCCTGCCCACCGGAGTGCAGCTGGTCGGGCGCCCGTTCCGCGAGGACCTCTGCCTGGCCGCCGCCCAGCACGTCGAGGACCGGCTCGGCACCCTCACCCCGATCGACCCCTGGGTGTAACGAACCGGGACCACTGTGGTGATGCTGTTCGAAGGGCTCCGGCGGCGCGGCCCGCCCGGGCCGCAGCAGGTCGAGCCCGAAGCCGAGCAGCAACAGGCAGCCACCCGCCAGGACCAACGCGCCCAACGCCGTACCGATCTCGCCGGCCACCGGTCACTCCTGGATGCGGGTGGGGGTCACAGCATCTCGGGCCGACGGGCGCCCCAAGAACCGGGGGGTCTTGAGGCGCCCTACGGCCGACGCCGGGGCCGGCGTACGGGGGGTGTTCCGGCCCCGGCGCGCTGACGGGTGGGCGGTGAGCGCTCTGCTCGGGCCACGCCACCCTGGCTCGTGATCCGTGTTTCCGGAAGGTCAGTACTTGTTCGAGTCGGTGCAGGTCTTCCGCAAGTCCTTCAGCCGGTCGTTCTGTTCGGCCAGGTAGTCGACCACGGTGCGGGCGCCGTGGTCCTTCGGCTGGGCGTCGCGCAGCGACTTCGCGGCGGTCTCGACGGCCTTGCGCAGGTCGTCGTCCGGCGCGATCTTCGCCAGCTCGTCGAGCTTGTCCGCGCGCTCGCGCACGTCCTTGCGGGCCTTGTCGGCGTCGTTCGGGAAGGGATCGAAGAGGGTCAGCCCCAGCACCCGGGAGCACACCTCGACCCGGTCCGCCGTCGTCTGGGCGTCGGCCTTGCAGGCGGTCGCTCCGAGGGGGAGCACGGCGACGGCGGCCAGGCAGAGCGCCGCCCGCCATCCCGGACGTCGACGTGCTCGGGCCGTGCTCCCTCGGGCTGCCAACGTTTCGTCCACAGCGGCTCCTCCACCGGCAGCTCGTCTTCGGCGGATCCGCCCTACCGGTTCCGCCGCACTTCTTCGGACGGCTTCATCGTCCCGCGCGCGGGCCGCCCGGCACACGGGTGTGGGTGCCCAGTCCGGAGTGCAGTTCGCTGCACCACCTCCCGCCGGGCGGGGCTCAGATCCCCTGGCTCACGTACAGGTCGGACATCGCCACCAGGATGCGGCGGTCGCCGCTGAACGGCTCCCGGGCGTGGGTGGCCAGGAAGTTGTCGACCACCAGGACGTCCCCGCGCTGCCAGGGCACCGACACCGCGGCCTCCTGGTAGAGCTTGCCGATCAACGCCACGGCCTCGTCCTCGATGGGCGTGCCGTCCCCGTAGAACGCGTTGCGCGGCACGCCTTCCGGACCGTACTCGTCCAGGAGGTACTCCGCCACGTCCCCGGGGAGGGTGGAGACGTGCCACATGTGGGCGTGGTTGAACCACACCGTCTCACCGGTGCGCGGGTGCCGGGCGACGGCCTGGCGGACCGAGCGGGTGCGCAGCCCGTCCTCGCCGATCCAGCTGAACTCGGTGTCCGAGGCGCGGCAGTAGGCCTCCACCTCCGCCCGGTCGGTGGTCTGGAAGACGTCCTGCCAGGGGATGTCCAGTCCGGGACTGTAGTTGCGCACGTAGGCGACGCCGTGGCGCCGGAAGCGCTCGCGGATCTCCTCGGGGATCCTCGGGTACACCGCGCGCTCGCTGGCCACCGGGGTGGCTCCGCCCTGCGCGGACGGGCGGTCGCCGTAGAAGTACAGCGTGCTCGGCCAGTTGTGGGAGTAGGACATCTCGTGGTGGAAGTCGATCCACCGGTCGGCGGCCAGCTCGGTGGAGGTGAAGACCTTGTCGGCGATCTCGGTGCGCGGTGCGGCCCGCTCCAGGTAGTCGAGCAGGTCGGGCGAGTACGCGCGGGCGGCGCTGCCGAACTCCGCCGGGCTGTCGACCGCGAATCCCCGGAACAACAGGGCGCCGTGGCGGTGGAGTTCATCGACGAGGCGGGTGCGGTTGGCACTGATCCACCGGTCCAGGCGCACGCCCGGTTCGGCGGCCTCGATGCGCAGCAGGAACGGCTCCGGGTCCACGGGGGCGGTCGTCACCCGGCCGCCGGAGAAGGGCGCTGACGGGTCGGACGCGACGTTCGGCTGGGTCATGAAAGGGCTCCAGTCAGGAGGGGGATGTGGGCACACGGGTCGGGCGGGGCGGTGAGGGCCGGCGAGGGCGGTCGGGTGCACCGCCCTCACCGCCATCGCCGGACCTCACCGGACCTCACCGGAGGGGCGTCAGGCAGCGGCTTCGCGGACCTCCAGGGTGCAGCACTTGACGCTGCCGCCGCCCTTGAGCAGCTCGCTCAGATCCATCCCGATCGGCTCGAAGCCGCGTTCGCGCAGCTCCCGCGCCAAGCCGGTGGCCGCCTCCGGGAGCACCACGTGCCTCCCGTCGCTGACCGCGTTGAGCCCGAACACCGCCGCGTCCTCCGCGGATGCCAGCACGGCGTCGGGGTACAGCCGTTCCAGCACGGCCAGGCTGCCCGGCGAGAACGCCCGGGGGTTGTACATCACCTCGTCGTCGGACAGCACGGCCAGCGCGGTGTCCAGGTGGTAGTAGCGCTCGTCGATCAGCTCCAGGCTGACGACCGGGCAGCCGAAGAACTCCTGGGCCTCGGCGTGCGACCGGGGCTCGCTGCGGAAGCCGGTGCCGGCCAGGACCAGGCTCCCGGCCACCAGGAAGTCGCCCTCGCCCTCGTTGACGTACTCGGGGTCGTGCAGTTCGGTGAAGCCGTTGTCCCGGAACCAGGCGAGGTAGGCCGGCCCCTCGGCGGACCGCTCGACGTTGCGGAACCGGGCGCCCAGGACCTTGCCGTCCACCACCGTGGCGCCGTTGGCGGCGTAGACCATGTCGGGGTAGCCCCTGAGCGGGTCGATCAGCTCCACCTCGTGGCCCAGCTCCAGGTAGAGCGCCCGCAGCTTCTCCCACTGGGCGACGGCCAGATCGGTGTCCACCGGCTTCGCCGGGTCCATCCACGGGTTGATCCGGTAGGTGACCTCGAAGTGCGTGGGACGGCACATCAGGTAGCGGCGCCGACGGGCCTCACGGGCGGGGACGGCGGACTGCGCTCGGTGAGTCATGGCTCTCCTCGGGAAGTGTGACGGACGATGGCGGGCGGCGCGAAGGGGGCCGCGGGGGTTCAGGGGGTGGCGCGAACCAGCTCGCGCAGGCCGTCCAGCATCCCCGTCAGCAGCTCGGCGACGGACGCCTCGGTGAAGTGCCCGGCGGGGTAGGTGCAGCTGAACTCCAGCCGCCCGCCTTCCACCGAGCCGACCACGTCCAGCGGGTGCGCCCGGCGCTCCGCGGGGTGGTGATCGGCGCCGCCGTGCGGAAGGGGACGCACCACCAGTCCGTCGCCGGCGGCCGCGGAGTCCCACTGCCCCAGGTAGTTGAAGCCGACCAGGGCCCGCACCGGGTCCAGCCGGGGGCGGCCCGGCCGGTCGGCGGTCAGGTGGCGCAGCGCGCCGTAGCCGATGCCGTGCCGCGGTACCGCACGCAGCTGCCGCTTGACCGTACGGACCGCCGCGGACATCGGTGCGTCGGCCGGCACGGCCAGCGCCAGCGGGTGGGCGGCGGTGAACCAGCCGACCGTACGGGACAGGTCGACGCCGTCCAGGAAGTCCTCCCGACCATGGCCCTCCAGCTCGACCAGGGTGCGGTCCCGGCCGGTCCAGCCGGACAGGGCCCGGCCGAGCGCGGCCAGCAGCACCTCGTTGATGCGCGCCCGGTGCGCCCCCGGGACCCGGCGCAGCAGTGCGTCGGTCTCCTCCGCGGTCAGCTGCTCGTGGACGGTCCGGGCCTGCGACACCAGCCCCGGGTCGGGGACCGCGGGGGCGTCCGCCGTGGCGGCCCGCCAGTACTCGGACTGGTCGTCGAAGCCGCCCTCCGCCGTGAACTGCTCCAGGCGCCGCGCCCACTGCCCGAAGGAGGTGCTGCGCGGGCCTAGGTCGACGTCCTTGCCGGCCGACAGCTGGCCGTACCCGATCCGCAGGTCGTCCAGCAGGACGCGCCAGGAGACGCCGTCCACGACGAGGTGGTGCGCGGTCAGGAAGAGCTGGGGCGGCCGGTCGGCCGGCGTGAACAGCGCCGCGCGCAGCAGCGGCCCGTCGGTGACGGACAGGCCGGTCTGGGCCGCGAGGACCGCCGCGTCGATCCGGTCCGGCAGCTGCTCCTCCGGGGTGCCGGAGAGGTCGAGGTGCACGAAGTGCCAACGGCCGTCGGGGCGTTCGACGACCTCCTGGCGCCACTGGCCGCCGACGCGGGTGAATCGCAGCCGCAGCGCGTCGTGGCGGGCGACCACGGCCGCCAGCGCGGCCCGTACGGCGTCGGGGTCGGCGCCGGGGGCGAGTTCGAGCAGGACGGACTGGTTGAAGTGGTGCGGGTTGGCGGTGTGGGTGTCGAAGTACCAGTGCTGTACGGGGGTCAGCGGCACCGGACCGGCGTCCGGCTGCCCGTCCCGCTCCGCCCCGGAGGTGTCGGCGGTGCGCACCAGTTCGGCGAGCCGGGCCACCGTCCTGGCCTGGAAGAGCTCCTTGACCGTCAGTTCCAGCCCGGCCTGCCGGGCGCGGGAGACCACCTGGGTGGACAGGATGGAGTCGCCGCCGAGGTCGAAGAAGGCGTCGTGCACGCCGACCCGCTCGACGCCGAGGACGGTGCGGAAGACCTCCGCCAGCACCTCCTCCCGTTCGGTGCGCGGCGCGACGTGCTCGCGCCGCGCCGTCACCGGTCGCTCGGCCAGCGCGCGCCGGTCCACCTTTCCGTGCGCCGTCAGCGGCAGCCGGTCCAGCACGGCGAAGGCCGACGGGACCATGAACTCCGGGAGCAGCGCGGTCAGTTCGTCGTGCACCCGGCCCGGGTCGAGCGTCTCCCCCGGGGCCGGGACCAGGTAGCCGACCAGTTGCTTGCGCCCGCCGTGGTCCAGCGCCAGGGCGCACGCCTGGTCCACCCCGGCCAGTCGGCCCATGGCGGTCTCGATCTCACCCAGCTCGATCCGGAAGCCGCGGATCTTCACCTGGTCGTCGGTGCGCCCCCGGAAGTCGAGGTCCCCGCCGGGGAGCCAGGCGCCCAGGTCGCCGGTGCGGTACAGCCGGGCCCGGGGGTCGTCGCTGAACGGGTGGCGGACGAAGCGCTGCCCGGTCAGTTCGGGACGGCCGAGGTAGCCCCGGGCCACGCCCCGTCCGCCGATGAACAGTTCACCGGTCACGCCGACCGGGACCGGCCGCAGCTCCTCGTCCAGGACGTAGACCTCCACGCCGGCGATCGGCTTGCCGATGGGCAGCCGGGCGGCGTCCGCGGGGATCTCGCCCTCGAACAGCGCCGCGCCGACGGTGGCCTCCGTGGGCCCGTAGCCGTTGACGAAGCGGTGCCGGCCCGACCAGGCGCGGGCCAGCTCGACCGGACAGCGGTCGCCGACCGCGAGCACGGTCGAGCCCGCGGCGAGGTCGGTGGGCTCCAGGGCCGCGAGGGCCGCGGGCGGCAGGCTCAGCAGCACCGGCTCGCCCTTCGCCAGGCCGATGACCAGCTCGGGTCCGATCGCCTCGACTCCGGCCTCGGGCAGGCACAGCGTGGCGCCGGAGGTGAGCGCGAGGAAGGTCTCCCACACCGCGCCGTCGAAGCTAGGCGAGGACAGCTGGAGCACCCGGCCGCCCACCCCGAGCCCGAACCGCCCGGCGGTGGCCGTGACCATGTTGACCAGCCCGCGGTGGCGGAGCAGCACGCCCTTGGGGGTGCCGGTGGAGCCGGAGGTGTAGATGACGTACGCCAGCGCCTCCGGCCCCACCCGCGGCTCCTCGACGGTGTCCGTGCCGTCGCCGTCGCCGGGCCACGGCCCGTCCACGGCGATGGCACGGGTGGCCGTGTCCGCGAAGTCGCCCAGCAGCGAGCGCTGCGTCAGCACGACCGGCGCCGCGGTCTCCGACAGCATCAGCTCCCGCCGGGCGGGCGGGAAGGCGGCGTTCAGCGGGAGGAAGGCGGAGCCCGTCCGCAGCGCGGCCAGGGTGGCCACCACCAGGTCCGGGCCGCGGTCGAGACAGATGCCCACCACCGACCCGGGCGTCACCCCCACGGCGGCCAGGTGTCGGGCCAACTCGCCCGACCTGCGGTCCAGTTCGCCGTACGTCAGCCGCTGTTCGCCGCACTCCACGGCGACCGCCCCGGGATGCTCCGCCGCACGCCGGGCGATCAGCTCGTGCACGCCGACGTCGTCGATGTCCGGCGCGGGGGTGCGGGCCCACTCGCCGGTGAGCCGCCGGTGCTCCTCGTCGGTCAGCAGTGCCAGGTCCGTCCAGGGCAGGTCGGGTGCGGCCGCGATCGAGCCGAGCAGCGTCACCAGGTGTCCGCACAGCCGCCGTACGGTGGCGGCGTCGAACAGGTCGCCGCTGTACTCGACGTCGACGCCCAGCGAGCCGTCGGGCCGCTCCTCGAAGCCGAGGACGAGGTCGAAGCCCGTACTGGCCTGGGGGAGCCGGTACTGCTCGACGCCCAGCCCGCTGAGTTCCAGCCGCGCCTCCGGGGCGTTCTGCAGGACGACCAGGACCTGCGCCAGCGGCATCCGGCCCGCGTCCCGCTCGGGCTGGACCGCGTCCACCACCTGCTCGAAGGGCACCTCCTCGTGCTGGAAGGCCTCCAGCACGGATTCGCGCGCGCCCGCCAGCAGCTCGGTGAACGACCGGCCGGTTTCCAGCCGGGCCCGCAGCACCAGGGTGTTCAGGAAGAAGCCGACGACCCCCTCCAGGCCGGGGTGCCCGCGCCCGGCCACCGGCGTTCCGACGGCGACGTCGCGCTGCCCCGTCCAACGGGCCAGGAGCACCTGGACGGCCGCGGTCAGCGTCATGAACAGTGTGGCTCCGCACTCTCGGGACAGGGCGCGCAGCCCGTCGGCCACCCCGGCCGGCACGAGGACGGACTCCACGTCCCCGCCCGAGGTGCGCACGGCCGGCCGGGGCCGGTCGGCCGGCAGCTCCAGCGGCGACAGGCCGGCCAGCCGCTCCTTCCAGTAGGCCAGCGACGGCGCCAGCGCGTCCGGTGAGCACTGTTCGCGCTGCCACACCGCGAAGTCGGCGTACTGCAGCGGTACCGGCGCCAGGTCGGCGGCCCGGCCCTCGCGCCCGGCCCGGTACAGCTCACCGATCTCCCGGGTCACGATGCTCATCGACCACCCGTCGTGGTTGATGTGGTGCAGCGTCAGGACAAGGACGTGCTCCCGCTCCGCCAGGCGGACCAGCAGGGCCCGCAGCAGCGGGCCGGTGCGCAGGTCGAAGGGCCGGGCCAGGTCCCGCGCCACCGCGCGGTCCAGCTCCGCCTGCCGGTCCGCACCGTCCAGTCCGCTCAGGTCGACCTGCTCGAAGGGGAGGGCGAACTCCTCGCCCGGGGTCTGCACCGGTGTTCCGTCGACCGAGTCGAAGGTCGTGCGCAGCGCCTCGTGCCGCCGCACCACGCCGATGAGGGCGGAACGCAGCGCCCCGGCGTCGAGCTCACCGGTCAGCCGCAGCCCGAAGCAGGAGTTGTAGCCGACCGACTCGGGGTCCAACTCGTGGAGGAACCACAGGCGTTGCTGGGCGAAAGACATCGGCAGCGGCCCGCTGCGCGGCACTGTCGGGATGCCCGGTTCCTCGGCCGGACCGGAGGCTCCGGCCAGGCGGCGCAGCAGTTGTTCGCGCAGGTGCGCCGGCAGCGCGGCGATCCTGTCCTCGCGCGATGTGGACACGTCTCAGGCCTTCCGTTCCGGGCCGGCGGCGCCGTCCGCTGTGGTTCCCTCGGTGGCGGTGCGTTCCAGCTCCCGCAGCAGCGCCTCCTCGATCAGCTCGGCGAAGCCGGCCAGCGTCGGGGTTTCGAGCAGTTCCCGGAAGCTGGGCCGGACGCCGAAGGCCCGCTTGATCTGGGAGAGCGTCTTCAGGCTGAGGATGGAGTGCCCGCCGAGGGTGAAGAAGTTGTCGTGGACGCCGACCCGCTCCACCTCCAGGACGTCGGCCCAGATCTTCGCGAGGGCCTTCTCGGTGTCGGTGCGCGGTTCCACGTACCCGGAGCCCGCGGCCTGTGGCACCCCGGTCTCCAGCAGGGCCTTGCGGTCCACCTTGCCGTTGGCGTTGAGCGGGAACCGCGCCAGCGGCACCAGCACCGGCGGCACCATGTAGTCCGGCAGCCGCTCGGCGAGGTGGGCGCTCACCGCCTCGGCGTCGAAGGCCGCCGGGTCGGCCACCCGGACGTATCCGGCCAGGCGCCTGGCCTCGCCCTCGCCGAGGACCGCGACCACCGCCTCCTCGACGTCCGGGTGGCCGGTCAGCGCGTGCTCGATCTCCCCCGGTTCGATCCGGTAGCCGCGCAGCTTGATCTGGTGGTCCAGGCGGCCCAGGAACTCCAGCGTCCCGTCGGGCAGTCGGCGCACCCGGTCGCCGGTGCGGTAGAGGCGCTCTCCGGCACCGAACGGGGCCCGGACGAAGGACCGCGCCGTCAGCTCCGGCTGTCCCAGGTACTCCCGGGCCAGGCCGGCCCCCGCCAGGCACAGCTCGCCGGTGGCGCCCACCGGCAGCAGGGTGAGGTCCTCGTCCAGGACGAACGCCTGGGTGTTCTGCACCGGGAGGCCCAGCACCGGGCGCTCGCTGTCGGCCAGCCGGGTGGTCACCGCGTCCACCGTGCACTCGGTCGGGCCGTAGAAGTTGAAGCTCACCAGGTCCGGGCGGGCGCGCAGTCGGTCCCACAGGGGCCGGCCGATCGGCTCGCCTCCGAGGGCCAGGCCGCGCAGCCGCAGCCCGGGCCGCTCCAGCAGGCCGGTGTCGGCCAGCTGCTGGAGGTACGACGGCGTGGTCTGCAGGAACTCGATGCCGTGCTCGACGAGGTAGTCGGCCAGCGCCTGGGCGTCCCGGCGGGTGGTGTCGTCGACGATGTGCAGCTCGTTGCCGTCGGCCATCCACAGCACCGGGTTCCAGGAGGCGTCGAAGGACACCGGGGCCAGGTGCGCCACCCGCACCGCCCGGCCGTCCGCGGTCGCCCGGACCGGGCCGAAGACCGTCCGCCGGTGGCTGTCGAACAGGTTGGCCAGGCTCCGGTGCTCGACCACCACGCCCTTGGGGCGCCCGGTCGAACCGGAGGTGTGGATGACGTACGCCGCGTCGTCCGGGGAGACGGCGACCTCGGGCGCGGTGTGGGGCCGCGCCGCGATCCGCTCCCGCTCCTCGTCCAGGCTCACCACCGCGGCCCCGCCCTGCGGCAGTCGCCCGCGCAGGCTGCGCTGGGTGACCACGACGGGCGCCGCGGTGTCCTCCAGCAGCACCGCCAGCCGCTCCACGGGCGCCGCGGGATCGACCGGGGTGTACGTGCCGCCGGCCTTGAGCACCGCCAGCAGCGCCGTGACCAGGTCCGTGCCGCGCTCCAGCAGCACCGCCACCGGGGACTCGGCGGCCACGCCCCGCTCGGCCAGGTGGTGCGCCAACCGGTTGGCGGCGGCGTCGAGTTCGGCGAAGGTGAGCCGGCCGTTCCGGTCGGCCACCGCGACCGCCTGCGGGGTGCGCGCCGCCTGCTCGGCGAACCGGAAGTGCACCGGGCGGTCGTCGAAGGTGATCCGCGGGCCCTGGTGCGCGGTGAGCACCTCGCGCCGGTGTTCGTCGCTCAGCTCGCCGAACTGCGCGACGGTGCGCTCGGGGGCGTGGGCGATCTCCTCCAGCAGGGCGCGCAGGTCGGCGAGGACGCGCTCGGCGGTCTCCGGCTCGAACAGCACCGGGTCGTAGGCGAGCCGGAAGCCCAGCCGTCCGGCCGGGAACACCGCCAGCACCATCGGGAAGTTGGTGAACTCCAGCGCCTGCGGGTCGCGCAGGCTCACCCCGTACCCGGCGCCCATCTCGCCCTCGTACGGGTAGTTCTCGACCACGATGTAGCTGTCGTAGAGGCTGGTGCCGGCCGGGACCTGGGCCCAGCCGCGGATCTGCGACAGCGACACGAACTCGTGGCTGCGTGCCTCGGACTGTTCCTGCTGCAGGTCGGCCAGCCAGTCCAGCAGCCGCCGTTCGCCGTCGACCCGGGTGCGCACCGGGATGTTGTTGATGAAGATGCCGGCGATCGTCTCGACCCCGGGCAGGTCGGCCGGCCGCCCGGACACCGCGGATCCGAAGCACACGTCGGTGCGCCCCGAGTAGCGGGCCAGCAGCAGCGCCCAGGCGCCCTGGGCGAGCGTGTTGACGGTCAGCCGGTGCCGCTTGACCAGCTCGCCGAGCGCGTCCGAGGTCTCCTGCGGGAGCTGGAAGGAGACCCGGGCCCGGGATCCGGTCCACTCGGTGCCCGGCAGGTCGTGGTCGACCGGCAGCGGGGTCGGGGACGTGTGGCCCTCCAGCACGCCCCGCCAGTACCGCTCGGCGGTTGCCGGGTCCTGGCGGTCCAGCCAGGCCACGTAGTCGCGGAACGGCCGACGGGCCGGCAGCGGGCCCTGCTTGAGGCCGCGCACCCGCAGGTAGTGCTCCAGCAGCTCGGCCAGCAGGTCGGCGCTGCTCCAGCCGTCCAGCAGCACGTGGTGCGAGGTCCACACGGTGCGCACGCTGCGCTCGGTCTCGGCGATCAGCGTGACCCGGGACAGCGGCGCGGCCGTCAGGTCCATGCTGCGGGCCCGCTCCTCGTCCATCAGCCGCTCGAAGCGCCCGGTGCGCTCGGCCTCGGTGAGGCCGGTCCAGTCCAGCACCTCCACCGGCATCCGGACACCGTGGTGCACGACCTGCAGCGGGTCGTCCACGTCCTCCCAGGCCACCGCGGTGCGCAGGATCGGGGTGCGGTCGGTCAGCAGCTGCCACGCCTCGGCCAGCGCGGCGAGGTCGTCCACGCCGTCCAGGACGAACGACAGGTGGCCCAGGTAGATGCCCTCCCCGGACTCCTCGGTGAGGCTGTGGAACAGCAGGCCGCTCTGCATCGGCGTCAGCGGGTAGAGGTCGTCGATCCGGCCGCCGTGTTCGGTGAGCCGGTCGAGCGTCGGCTGGTCGATCCGCGCCAGGGGGAAGTCCGAGGGCGTTGCGCCGCCGGTGCCGGCCCCGGCGCAGTGCGCGACGATGCCGCCGAGAGCGGCGACCAGGCGCTCGCCGAGCCGTTCGACGGTCGCGGGGTCGTGCACGGCCGCGGAGTGGAACAGGGTGATCTCCAGGCGGCCGCCCCGGACCTGGGCGACGATGTCCAGCAGGTACTCCAGCGTCTCCTCGGGCGCCTGCTCGGTGCCGAAGCCCAGCCGGACGCCGCGCACCAGTCCGCCGTCGGCCGGCGAATCGTCGGCCTGCCCGAGGTAGTTGAAGCACACCTGGGCCCGCGGGGTCTCGGCGAGGATCTCGGCGGGCGCGCCGGCCGGGCTGAGGTGGCGCAGCGCGCCGTAGCCGACGCCGCGTCGCGGCACCGCGCGCAGCTGCTCCTTGACCGCCTTCAGCCGCTCGCCCCAGTCCTCGCCGGACGGGGTGAGCGCCACCGGGAAGGCGCTGGTGAACCAGCCGGCGGTGCGGCTGGTGTCGACGTCGTCGAAGAGGTCCTCGCGCCCGTGGCCCTCCAGGTCGAACAGCACGCTCGGCCGGCCGGTCCAGTCGGCCAGTACGGTGCCGAGCGCGGTGAGCAGGACGTCGTTGACCTGGGTGCGGTAGGTCGCCGGCACGTCCTGCAGCAGCGCCCTGGTGTCCTCCGCCCCGACGGACACCCGCACCTCGCCCACCGAGGCGACGGTCGCCGTGCCCGGGCGGTCGACCGGCAGGCCCGGCTCGCCCCGGCGGCCGGTGGCCACCCAGTGGTCCAGCTCGTCGTCGAAGCCGCCGGCCGCGGTGTGCTCGGACAACCGCAGCGCCCAGTCCCGGAAGGAGGTGGTCCTCTCCCCGAGGTCCACCGCCGCGCCGGCCACCGCCTGGGCGTAGCCGGTCTCCAGGTCGGCGAGCAGCTGCTGCCAGGAGACCGCGTCGACCACGAGGTGGTGGGCGGTCAGGAACAGCTGGGGGGAGCGTCCGTGGCCCGGGCGGAACAGCGCCCCGCCGACCAGGGGACCGGCGGCGAGCTCGAAGCCCGCCTGGATCCGGGCGGCTGCCCGGTGCATCGCCTCCTCGGGCGCGTCCTGCCCGGACAGGTCCACCTCCTCCAACGGCCAGCCGGTGCCCGCCGGGGCCACCTCCTGCTGCCATCGCCCGTACGCGCTGGTGTAGCGGGCCCGCAGTTGGTCGTGGTGGTCCGGCAGGGCGTCGAGGGCGCGGCGCAGCGCGGCGGTGTCCGGCTCCCCGGCGAGGTCGACGAGCACCGACATGGTGGAGTGCTGCGGTGCGGTCCGGTGACGGTCGAAGAAGGTGCGCTGGATCGGGGTCAGTGGCACGCGGCCGGTCACCGGCTCGGAGCGCCGGGTGCCGGCCGCCTGACCGGCCGTCTCGGCGGCGGTCGTCGCGAACGCCAGCTCGGCGACCGTCTGGTGGGCGAACAAGTCCTTGGACGACAAGGTAATCCCCTTCTGTCGTGCTCGGGTCACGACTTGGATGCTCAAGATGGAGTCGCCGCCGAGGTCGAAGAAGTTGTCCTCGACCCCGACCCGGTCGACCCGCAGGACCTGGGCCCAGACCTCGGCGAGGGCCTGCTCCACCCGGTTGCGCGGCGCCACGTGCCCGGTGCCGCGGGCGGTCTCCGGGTCCGGGGCGGGCAGGGCGCGGCGGTCGACCTTGCCGTTGGCGTTCAACGGCAGCGCGGCCAGCTCCACGAAGACCGTCGGCACCATGTACCGCGGCAGCACTTCTTCGAGGTGGCCGCGCAGCTCGCCGGCGGCGAACGGCCGTCCCGGCACGCGTACGACGTACCCGACCAGGCGGGGCGCGGTCGCGCCGTCCGTCCGCGCGGCGGCCACCGCGTCGGCCACCGCCGGGTGGCGACGCATGGCGGCCTCGACCTCGGCCAGTTCGATCCGGAAGCCCCGGATCTTGACCTGGTCGTCGGAGCGTCCGGCGAACTCGATGTCCCCGTCGGCCCGCCGGCGGACCAAGTCCCCGGTGCGGTACAGCCGGCTTCCGGGCTCGGTGGCGAACGGGTCCGGCAGGAAGCGCTCCTCGGTCAGTTCGGGGCGGTTCAGGTAGCCCCGGGCCACCCCGGGGCCTCCGATGTACAGCTCGCCCACGACTCCGACCGGGACGGGCCGGCGCGCCTCGTCCAGCACGTAGGTGCGCACGCCGGGGATCGCCTGCCCGACCGGCACCCCGGCGCCGTCCGGCAGCCCGGTCGCCCGGACGCGGTAGGCGCAGGACTCGACGGTGGCTTCGGTGACGCCGTACGAGTTGAGCACCTCGGTGCCCTCGGCCGCCCGGGCGAGCAGCCGGCGGCAGTCCTGCGTCCGCCAGTTGTCGGAGCCGACCGCGAGGACCCGCAGCGGCGGCAGTCCGGTTCCCCGCCGCTCGGCCTCCTCGACCAAGGCGTTGGCCAGCGACGGCACGGTCTCCAGGTGGGTCACCCGGGCCGTGCGCATCAGGTCCAGCAGCAGCCCGGGGTCGGTGGTGGCCTCGGCGGGTGCGATGACCAGCGTTCCGCCGTGGCACAGCACGTGCGCCAGGTCAGAGACGAACACGTCGAAGGACATGCTGGCGACGTTGAGCTGGCGGGCGGGCGGCACTTCCGCCGTCCGGTACACCCGCTTCCAGGACTCGGCGGCGAAGACGACGCTGCGGTGCTCGACCATGACGCCCTTGGGCCGCCCGGTGGAGCCGGAGGTGTAGATGACGTAGGCCAGGTGGCCCGGGGTGACGCCGGACTCCGGGGTCCGCGCGGGCAGGCCGGCGATCCGCGGCCACTCCTCGTCCAGTCGGAGCACCGGCACGCCGTCCGGCAGCCGGCCGGCCACCGACGCCTGGGTGAGCACGAGCCGGGCGGCGCTGTCGGCGATCACGTACTCCAGTCGCTCGGCGGGGTGCCCGGGGTCCAGCGGCAGGTAGGCGCCACCCGCCTTGAGCACGCCGAGCAGGGCGACGATCATGGGCAGCCCGCGCTCGACGCAGATGGCGACCACCGTGTCCGGGCCCACGCCGCGCACGGCCAGCTCCTGCGCCAACCGGTCGGCCGCCTCGTCCAGTTCGGCGTAGCTGAGGGAGGCCGAGCCGTACACCACCGCCTCGGTGTCCGGGGTGAGCCGGGCCTGCCGGGCGATCAGCTCGTGCAGGCAGCTGTCCTGGTCGAAGGGGAGGGGCGTGCCGCTCCAGTCCCCGAGCAGCCGGGACCGCTCCTGGTCGGTGAGCATGCTCAGCTCGGCCACCGTACGGTCCAGGCCGTCGGACGTGCCGCGCAGCAGTGCGGCCAGGTGCTCGGCCATCCGGGCCACCCGGGCCCGGTCGAACAGGGCGGGGTCGTAGGCGAGTTGGAGGGCGAGCCGGTCGCCGTCGAGGTGGGCGGTGAGGTCCAGCGGATAGCTGGTGGTGTCCACCGCGGCCACGTCGGTGACCGCGAGCCCGTTCTCGGCCGCCACGCCGTCGTTGCCCGGGTAGTTCTCGAAGACCACGATGCTGTCGAACAGCCTTGTTCCACGCGGCAGTTCGGAGGCCGACTGGATCCGGGGCAGCGGCGCGTACTCGAAGCGCCGGGACTCGACCTGCTCCTCCTGCAGCCGCCGCAGCCAGTCCAGCAGGTTGTCCTCCTCGGCCACCGTGGTGCGGACGGGCAGCGTGTTGAGGAAGTTGCCGACCATCTCGCCCACGCCCGGCAGGTCGGCCGGCCGGCCGGAGGCGGTGGCGCCGAAGCAGATGTCCTGCTCGCCGCTGTAGCGCGACAGCAGCAGGGCCCAGGCCCCTTGGACCACCGTGCTGAGGGTGAGCCGGTGGCTGCGGGCCCGCTCGACGAGCGCGGCGGAGCGCTCCGGCGAGAGTTCCACCCGGACCCGCTCGGCGGACTCGGACTGGTGGCCCGGGGCGGGGAGGCGGTCATACGGGAGCGGGGTGGGCGAGTGCAGCCCGGCCAGCGCCCGCCGCCAGTGCGCCTCGGCCTCGGCGGCGTCCTGGTGGCCGAGCCACTGGACGTAGTCGCGGAACCGGGGCCGGACCGGGACGGCCTGCTGCGGCGCCACCCCGTCCGCCAGGGAGCGGTACTGGGCGAAGACGTCGCCGAGGATCCGGGAGGTGCTCCAGCCGTCGAGGACGATGTGGTGGAAGGTCCACACCACCCGGACGGCGTCCTCGCTCTCCCTCGCCAGCACCACCCGGGTCAGCGGTGCGCGGGACAGGTCCATCCCGGCCCGCCGCTCCTGCGCCGTCAGCTCCTCCAGCAGACGGGCGCGTTCGTCCTCCGTGCGGCCGCGCCAGTCCAGGGTCCGGACGGTCAGCCGGGCGTCGCGCCGCACGATCTGCAGCGGCTGCTCGACCCCCTCCCACACGAGGTGGGTGCGCAGCGCGGGGGTCGCCTCGGCCACCCGGTGCCAGGCCGTCTCCAGGGCGTCGGTGTCACCGGCGCCCTCCAGCCGGAAGGCGACGTGGTCGAGGTAGGCGCCGTCCGGCTCGGTGAGGGCGTGGAAGAGCATGCCGCTCTGCATCGGGGTGAGCGGGTAGATGTCCTCGACCTGGCCGCCGGTCCCGGCCAGCAGGTCGACCCGCGCCTGGTCGAGACCGGCCAGCGGGAAGTCGGAAGGCGTGGCGCCGCCGACGCCCGGCTGCAGGCAGTGCCCGATCAGCGCGCGCACCGCGTCGGCCAGGCCGTCGATCAGCTCCTGAGCGGTCCCCTCCGCGTGCACGTCCTGCCCGTAGTAGAGGGTGAACTCCAGTTCGCCGCCACGGACTTCGCCGACGATGTCGAGCAGGTGGGGGCGCTCCTCCAGCGGGCTGTGGTCCCGGCCGAAGTCGAACTCGACGGCCGTGCACAGCCCGTCGCCACCGGCGTCCTGCCACTGCCCCAGGTAGTTGAAACTGACGGCCGGGGCGCACTCGGGCAGCACGGACCGCCCCGCGGCCGGGTAGCGCAGCGCCCCGTAGCCGACGCCGCGCTGCGGGACCGCCCGCAGGCCCTCCTTCACCGACTTGATCAGCTCGCCCGGCCCGGCTCCGCCGGGAACGTTCAGCAGGACGGGGAAGATCGAGGTGAACCAGCCCGTGGTCCGCGAGACGTCGACCCCGTCGAGGATCTCCTCGCGGCCGTGCCCCTCCAGGTCGACCACCACCCGCTCCTCGCCGGTCCACCGGCACAGGACCTGGCCGAGGGCCGTGAGCAGGATGTCGTTGACCTGGGTGCGGTAGACCGCCGGGATCCGGTGCAGCAGGGCGTCGGTCGTCCCGGCGTCCAGCGCGGCCCGCACCCGGCGCACCGAGGCCATGGTGTTCCCGCCGTCGCGGTCGACGGGCAGCGGCGCGGCCGGTCGACCGGCCACCTCTCGCCAGTGGTCCAGCTCGGCGTCGAAGCCGCCCGCGGCGGTGTGCTCGGCCTGTCGGCGGGCCCAGTCGAGGAAGGAGGTGGTCTTCGCGCCCAGGTCCACCGGCCGGCCGGCCGCTGCCTGGGCGTGGGCCCGCTCCAGGTCCTCCAGCAGGATCCGCCAGGACACCCCGTCGACCACCAGGTGGTGAACGGTCAGGAACAGCTGGGCCGGCTCGCCCGGCGCGCCGGTGAACAGCAGGGCGCGGAGCAGCGGCCCGTCTTCGAGGCTGAGTCCGGCCTGGGCCCGCTCGGCCACGGCGAGGGCGGCCCGGCGCCGCTCCCCGGCGGCGAGGCCTCCCAGCTCGACCCGTTCCAGGGTGGGCCCCTCCCCCACCGGCAGGTTGACCTGGTACGGCTCGCCGCCCCGGCGGCGGAAGCGCATCCGGAGCGCGTCGTGGTGCGCGACCACGGCGCGCAGCGCCGCCGCCACCGCCCGCTCGTCGGTGCCGGGGGCGAGGGTGAGCAGCACGGACTGGTTGAAGTGGTGCGGGGCCCGGGTGTGATGGGCGAAGAACCACCGCTGGACGGGGGTGAGCGGCGCATCCCCCGTGACCGGCCCTGAGTCGGCTCCGGCGGTGACCGGTACGGCGGCCCGCGCCAGCTCGGCCACCGTCTGCCGGGCGAAGACGTCCTTGGAGGTCAGCTCCCAACCGGCCTGTCGGGCCTGGGCGACGACCTGGATGCTGAGGATGGAGTCGCCGCCGAGATCGAAGAAGTTGTCGCGGGTGCCCACGCGCTCGATGCCGAGCACCTCGGACCAGACCCGCGCCAGCGCCTGCTCGGCCTCGCCGGTCGGGGCGGCGTAGCCGGCGCCGGGGGTGTGCCGGTCGGCGGGGGCGGGCAGGGCGCGCCGGTCCAGCTTGCCGCTGGCGGTGAGCGGGAACTCCGCGAGCGCCACGAAGGCCGAGGGCACCAGGTAGCCGGGCAGGTGGGCCTCGGCGAAGACCCGCAGCTCGGCCGGATCGGGAGCGTCGCCGTCCGACGGCCGGACGTAGCCGACGAGCTGCTTGCGGGAACCGTCCTGACGGACCACCACCACGGCGGCGGAGAGCCGCGGATGCTGTTCGAGGACGGACTCGATCTCGCCGGGCTCGATCCGGTAGCCGCGCACCTTGACCTGGTGGTCGGTACGGCCGAGGAACTCCAGGGTGCCGTCGCCGCGCCAGCGCACCAGGTCGCCGGTGCGGTACAGCCGGGCGCCGGGCGTGTCGGAGAAGGGGTCGGCGAGGAAGCGCTCCTCGGTCAGCTCGGGCAGGTTGAGGTAGCCACGGGCGACCCCCGGCCCACCGATGTACAGCTCGCCCGCCACCCCCGCGGGCACCGGCGACCGGCGCTCGTCCAGGACGTACACCGAGGTGTTGGCGATCGGGCGGCCGATCGGGATCGGGCTGGTGCCGTCGGCCCCGCACACCCGGTGGCAGGCGGCGAAGGTGGTGGTCTCGGTGGGTCCGTAGCCGTTGACCAGGCGCTGCGGCGGCGCGGTCGCGAGGACCTGGGCCACCCGGCGGGGATTGACCGCGTCCCCGCCGAACAGCAGATTGCGCAGGCTGCCGAACGCGGCCGGGTCGACGGCCACCACCTGGTCGAACAGCCCGGCGGTCAGCCACATCGTGGTGATGCCCAGCCGTTCGATCGCCCCGGTCAGCGCCCGGGCGTCCAGCAGGGTCTCCCGCTCCAGCGGCACCAGCCGCGCCCCGGCGGTCAGCGCGCCCCAGATCTCGAAGGTGGCGGCGTCGAAGGTGACGTCCGCGGCCTGGGCCACCACGTCGTCCGGGTGCAGCGGCGCGTAGTCGTTGCCGGTGACCAGCCGGACGATCGAGCGGTGCTCGACCACCACGCCCTTGGGGGTGCCGGTGGAGCCGGAGGTGTACAGCACGTACGCCGCGTCGCCGGGACCGACCGTCACCGGAGGGGCGTCCTGCGGGCGGGCGGCGATCGCCCCGGCCTCCTCGTCCAGCAGGACGGTCCGGCTCCGGCCGGCGGGTATCCGGTCGGCCAGGCTCCGCTCGGTCAGGCACACCGGCGCCCCGGTGTCGTCCAGGATGTGCGCCAAGCGCTCGGCCGGGTGGTCGGGGTCGAGCGGCACGTAGGCGCAGCCCGCCTTCAGCACGGCCAGCAGGGCCTGGTAGAACTCGGCGCCGCGCGGCAGGCAGACCGCGACGTGGTCGCCGGGCCGGACGCCCTGGGCGATCAGGTGGTGGGCGAGCCGGTTGGCGCGCCCCTCCAGCTCCCGGTAGCGGAGCGGGCCCGCCGCTGCGTCGACCGCGACGGCGTCCGGGTCGCGCCGGGCCCGGTCGGCGACCAGGCCGTGCACGGTGGCGTCGGCCGGGTACGGGACGCGGTGGTCGCCCCACTCCCGGGTGAGGGTGTGCAGTTCGCCGGCCGTCAGGAGCGGCAGGTCCCCGACCGGGCGGTCCGGGTCGGCGACGATGCCCGCGAGCAGCTCGCCCAGGTGCCCGGTGAGCCGGGTCACGGTCGCGGCGTCGAACAGGTCGGTGTTGTACTCGACCGTCCCGGCCAGTTCACCGGAGGCGGTCTCGGTGAACTCCAACGTCAGGTCGAAGACCGAGGACACCGACGGCGGACGGAACTCCGTCACCTCCAGTCCCGGCAGCGCGATCTCGCCGGCGGGGGCGTTCTGCAGGACGACCGCGGCCTGCACCAGCGGGGTGCGGCTGGGGTCCCGCTCGATGTGCAACGCGTCCACCAACCGGTCGAACGGGACGTCCTGGTGGGCCAGCGCCTCCCACACGGTGTCGGCGACCCCGGCGAGGAAGCCGGTGAAGGGAAGGTCGGCGTCCACGTCCGAGCGCAGCACCAGGGTGTTGACGAAGAAGCCGACCAGCGGCTCCAGTTCGGTGCGGTCCCGCCCCACGCTCACCGTGCCCACCGCGACGTCCCGCTGCCGGGAGTAGCGCGCCAGCAGCACCTGCGAGGCGGCGACCAGCGCCGAGAACAGCGTGCCGCCGTACCGCTGGCCCAGCTCGGCCAGGCCCCGGGCCACCTCGGCCGGGACGCTGAACGGCGCCAGCGCCCCGTTGGTGGTGCGGACGGCCGGCCGGGGCCGGTCGGTGGGCAGCTCCAACGGCTCCACCCCCGCCAACCGGTCTTTCCAGAAGGCGAGTTCCGACTCCTGCCGGGCCTCGGTCAGGCTCTCCCGCTGCCAGCTGGCGAAGTCGCGGTAGCGCACCGGCAGCCGGGCCAGTCGGTGCTCACGGCCTTCCAGCGCCGCCCCGTAGAGCTCGCCCAGCTCCCGGGCGATCACCCCCTTGGACCAGCCGTCGGCCGCGATGTGGTGCACGGTGAGCAGCAGGACGTGCTCGGCAGTGCCCAGGCGCAGCAGCAAGGCCCGCAGCAGCGGCCCCTCCACCAGGTCGAAGGGGCGGCCGAGTTCGGCCCGCAGCAGCTCGTCCGCCCGGGCCTGCCGGGCGTCCTCGGGGAGCCCGCCGAGGTCCTGGACGGCCAGGCCCACCGGCCCCGCCGGGCGGACCACCTGGTGCGGCCGCCCCCCGGCGGTGGCGAAGGTGGTGCGCAGCGGCTCGTGCCGGGCGACCAGTCGGCCGAGGGCAGCGGCGAGCGCTTCGACGCTCAGTTCTCCGCGCAGTTGCAGCCCGATGGCGGAGTTGTACTCGGTGCTGCCGGACTCGTACCGGTCGAGGAACCACAGCCGCTCCTGCCCGAAGGACAGCTGGGCGGGCCGGGCGTCGTCGACCGGCGGGATGGCGGCGGACTCCGGGTCCGCCTCCGTCCGGGCGTTCAGCCGCTCTTCGAGCAGCGCGTCGAGGGCGGCGTCGTCCAGCTGGTCGAAGTCATCCGGCCCGGCTGTGCCGGCGATCTGGTCGGGCATGTCATTCCCCTCGTGCGCTGGTGGTGCGGACAACGGCGTCCGGTCGGGTCCGGCGCAGCTGCGCGCGGGCCTTGTCCCGGACCACGCCGGCCAGTTCGGACACCGTCCGGGCGGTGAAGACCTCGCGCACCGAGACGGTGACGCCGAAGTCCTCGCGGATGCGGGAGACGGTCTGCAGGGTGAGGACGGAGCTGGCACCGAGGGCCGTCAGGTCGTCCAGGACACCGATCGGCTCGGTGTCCAGGACCTGCTCCCAGATGCGGGTCAGCGCCCGCTCCACCGCGTTGCGGGGCGCGACGTGGTCGGCCCGGCCCTGCGGACGGGCCGACGGCCGGGGCAGGGCGTTGCGGTCGATCTTGCCGCTGGTGGTCTCCGGGAAGGCGGCCAGCACCAGGATGTGGGCCGGCACCATGTACTCGGGCAGTCCGACGCCGAGTTGCTCCCGCAGCTTCTCCGGGTCGGGTTCGCCGGCGCCGTCCGGTACCACGTACCCGGTCAGCACGGCGGAGCCGGAGGCGCTCGGCTGGGCGATCACCGCGGCCTTGGCCACCCCGGGCAGCCGCGACAACGCGTTCTCCACGTCGCCCAGTTCGATGCGGTAGCCGCGGACCTTGACCTGGTTGTCCAGCCGTCCCAGGAAGTCCAGTTCGCCGTCGGGCAGCCACCGGACCAGGTCGCCCGTGCGGTACAGCCGCTCCCCCGGGGCGAAGGGGTCGGGGACGAAGCGCTCCTCGGTCAGCTCCGGGCGGTTGAGGTAGCCGCGGGCCAGGCCCCGGCCGCCGACGAACAGCTCACCGGGCACGCCGGCGGGCACCGGCCGGAGGTTCTCGTCGAGCACGCGGGTGCGGGTCCCGGCGATGGCCGAGCCGATGGACGGCAACCGCTCGTCGGAGGCGTCCCCGCGTTCGCGCAGCACGGCGGCTGTGGTCAGCACCGTGGTCTCGGTCGGACCGTAGTGGTTGACCAGCGTGAACGGGGCGTCCGCGGGCAGCCGGCGGCGGACGACGTCGGCGCCGGTGAGCATGAAGCGCAACTCCCCCTTGTAGAGGCCAGGTTGGTCCAGCACGGACTCCAGCCGCGGCGCCGGCACCACGGTGTGGGTGATGCGGTGGGCCCGGAACCACTCGACCAGCAGGTGCGGGTCGTCCAGCCGCTCGTCGGGGACGAACCACACGCTCGCCCCGGCGCCGAGGTTGCCCCACTGCTCCAGCACCGTCGGGTCGAAGCCCGGCGCCACCAACTGCGAGGCACGGTCCTCCGGGCCCACCCGGTAGTAGTCGCGGTACCACCGCAGCAGGTTCAGCACGCTGCGGTGCTCGATCTGCACGCCCTTGGGCCGGCCGGTGGAGCCCGAGGTGTAGAACACGTACGCCAGGTCGCCGGGGCCGGTCGGGACCTCGGGCGGCCCGTCCACCGCCTCCCCGTCGGCGTCCTCCACGTACAGCACCCGGCCGTGCTCGGGCACCGGACCGTCGGCCGGGTGCCGCCGGGCGACCACCACCCGCACCCCGGCGTCGTCCAGGATGTCCGCGGCCCGCTCGGCCGGCACCGCCGGATCCAGTGGCAGCGCCGCGGCGCCCGCCTTGAGGACGGCCAGCTGACCGACGGTCATCTCCAGGCCCCGGCCGGTGCGGACGGCGACGACCTCGCCCGGGCGCACCCCCTCGGCCACCAGCCGCCGCGCCAGCGCATCGGCCCACCCGTCCAGCTCGCCGAACTCCAGGCGCCGGGCACCGGCCACCACGGCGAGTCCGTGCGGTCGGCGGCGCACCTGCTCGGCGAGGAGCGCGGGCACGCTCCGGTGCTCGGGCGCACCGGTGCCCGGGTCCGGGCTGCTCCAGCGCTCGACCAGTCGGCGCTCCGCCTCGCCCATCAACGGCAGCTCGCCCAGCGTGTGGTGCGGCTCGGCGGCCATCGCCGCCAGCAGCACCAGCAGGTGGCCGGACATCCGTTCCACGGTGGAGCGGTCGAACAGGTCGGTGTTGTACTCCAGCCGGCAGGACAGCTCCCCGTCCCGGTCCTCGAACTCGAAGCCCAGGTCGAACATCGAGGTGACCCGCGGTGCGCGCACCTCCTCGGCCCGCAGCCGGGCGGACTCGACGGTCTGCGCCCGGTGCAGGGTCACCCCCGCCTGGAACAGCGGGGTGCGGCTCGGGTCCCGCTCCGGCTGCAGTTCCTCGACCAGGCGGTCGAAGGGCAGCTCCTGGTGGGTGAGCGCCTCCAGGACGATGCGCCGGGTCTCGGCCAGGAACTCCCCGACGGTCGCCTCGGGGCGGACCGAACCGCGCAGCACGAGGGTGTTGACGAAGTAGCCCAGCACGTTCTCCAGCTCGACCCGGTCGCGCCCGGAGACGATCGTGCCCAGCGCCACGTCCCGCTGCCGGCTGTAGCGGGACAGCAGCAGCTGCACCGCCGCCACCAGCGCGGCGAACAGCGTGACCTGCTGCTCGCGGCACAACTCGCCGAGCTTTTCCGCCAGTTCGGCGGGGATGGCGAAGACGTGCTGGTCGCCCGCCGAGGTGCGGACCGGCGGACGGGTCCGGTCGGTCGGCAGTTCCAGCGGACCGACGCCGACCAGCCGACGCCGCCAGTACTCCAGGTCCTCGCGCGGCCCGGCGCCACTGCGCCGCTCCTCCTCGGCGCGCTGCCACACGGCGTAGTCCGGATACTGCACCGGCGGCGCCTCCGAGCCCGCCGGGGTGCCGGTGGCCGCCTCCTCGTAGAACGCGCAGAACTCCCGCGCCAGCACGTTCTTGGACCAGCCGTCGGTGATGATGTGGTGCATGTCCAGCACCAGGACGTGCTCCCGCCCGGACAACCGCACCAGCACCACCCGCAGGAGCGGGCCGCGGCGCAGGTCGAACGGGAGCGACGCGTGCTCGCGCAGCAGCCGGTCCAGCTCGGCGTCGCGCTCGGCCGCCGGGCGGTCGGACAGGTCCACCCGGCGCACCGGCACCTCCACCGTGTCGTGCACCCGCTGCACGCCCCGGCCGTCGACGACGTCGAAGGTGGTCCGCAGCGCCTCGTGGCGGGCGACCACCGCCCGCAGCGCGGCCTCGGCGGTGTCGGCCTCCAGCTCGCCGGTCAGCCGCAGCACCAGCGGCGAGTTGTACTCGATGCCGCCGGGCTCGTACTCGTGCAGGAACCACAGCCTCTGCTGTCCGTACGACAGCGGCAGTGGCCCGCCGCGGTCGACCCGCCGCGGACCGGCCCCGCTCCGGGAGCCGTCCAGTCGCTGGGCGAGCGCGGCCACCGTCGGGGCTTCGAACAGGGTGCGGACGGACACCTCGCTGTCCAGCGCCGCGCGGATCCGGCTGACCAGCCGGGTGGCCAGCAGGGAGTGCCCGCCCAGGTCGAAGAAGCTGTCGTCGATGCCGATCCCGTCGACGCCCAGCACCTCGCAGAACAGGGCGTGTAGTTGCTCCTCGCGGGCGATCCGGGGCCCGCGCCGGGTCTCGGCCGGTTCCAGGACGGGCGTCGGCAGCGCGGCCCGGTCGGCCTTGCCGTTGGGGGTCATCGGCAGCTCCGCCAGCGGAACGACCGTGGCCGGGGTCATGTAGTCGGGCAACGCGGACGCGGCGTGCTCCCGCAGCCGGGCCGGGTCCAGCCGCCGGCCCGCGGCCGCGACCGCGTACGCCACCAGCCGGATGTCACCGGGCCGGACCTCGGTGGCCGTCACCACCGCCGTGGCCACGTCCGGGTGCCGCTCCAGGACGGCCTCGATCTCGCCCGGTTCGATCCGGAAGCCGCGGACCTTGACCTGGTGGTCGCTGCGGCCGAGGAACTCCAGGGCGCCGTCGGTGGCCCAGCGGGCCACATCGCCGGTCCGGTACAGCCGCGCGCCCGGCTCGCCGGAGAACGGGTCGGCCACGAAACGCTCCGCGGTCAGCCCGGGGCGGCCGTGGTAGCCGTGCGCGACGCCGGCCCCGCCGAGGTAGAGGTCACCGGCCACACCGACCGGCACCGGCCGGAGCCGGGCGTCCAGCACGTACGCCCGGGTGTTGGCGATGGGGGTGCCGATGGCCGGGGCGCCCGGGCGGCCGTCGAGCCTGGCGGCGGTGGACCAGATGGTGGTCTCCGTCGGACCGTAGAGATTGACGGCTTCCGCCCCGAGTTCCCGCAGGGTCCGCGCCAGGGCGGCGGGCAGGGCCTCGCCCCCGACGGCGATCCGCAGTCCGCGGACGGCCTCGGGCTGCTGCTCGCACAGCGCCTGCCACAGACCGGGGGTGGCCTGCATGACCGTGGTCCCGGTGCCGGTGATCAGGCCGGCCAGGGCCCGCGGGTCGCGGACGGTCTCCCGGTCGGCCAGCACCACGGTGGCCCCCGCGGTCAGCGGCAGGTACAGCTCCAGGGCAGCGATGTCGAAGGCGACGGTGGTGACCGCCGTCCACACGTCGGCGGGAGTCAGCGGCAGCAGGTCGGCCATCGCGGCGAGGAAGTTGGCCAGCGCCCGCCGGCCGACCACCACGCCCTTCGGCCGCCCGGTCGAGCCGGAGGTGTGGATGACGTACGCGGGCTGGTCGGCGCCCGGCACGGTGCGTCGGCCGACCGCGACCGGCGCGGTGTCCGGCAGCGCCGCCAACTCGTTCTCGGTGTCCGCGTCGTCCAGCACGAGCAGGCGGGCACCGGTGGCAGGCAGCCGCCCGGCCGTGCGGCTGTCGGTGATGACGGCGACCGGCCGGGTGTCGGCCAGCGCATGGGCGATCCGCTCGGCCGGGTACTCCGGGTCGAGCGGCTGGTACGCCGCGCCGGTCTTGGCGACCGCGAGCAGGGCCGCCGGCAGATCGGTGCCGCGGGGCAGCACGAGCGCGACGAAGGCGCCGGGGACCGCACCCCGGTCGGCCAGGGCCCGGGCGAGCCGGTTGGCCCTGGCGTCCAGCTCCGCGTAGCTGCTGGTCCGGCCCGCGTGCACCACGGCCGGGGCCTGCGGGCGGGCGCGCACCTGGGCTTCGAAGAGGTCGGCGACGGTGCCGTCCGGGATCGGCCCGGCGGTGGCGTTCCACCGGGTCAGCACGCGCTCGCGCTCGCCGGTGTCCAGGACGTCGAAGCCGTCGAGCGCCCGCTCGGGGTCCTCGACGGCCTCGGCCAGCAGCCGCGGCACGGCCTCGGCGAGACGGCGCGCGGTCGACTCGTCGAACAGCTCGCGGCTGTAGTCGACCAGCAGGTCCAGGCCGCGCGGGGCGCCGTCCGCGTGCTCCGGCACCGCCCGCACGTGGAGGTCGTACGGCGAGCCGGCGGCGGGCACCTCCCAGGTCCGGGCCGCCAGGTCGCCGAAGGCGTCCGGGGCGGGCACCGGGTGGACGAGGTCGAGGACGACCTGGCACAGCGGGTGCCGGTTCAGCGCCCGGTCCGGCCGCAGCGCGTCGACCAGCCACGGGAAGGGCAGCCCGCCGTGCGCACGGGCGGCGTCGGCGGTGGCCGCGCAGGCCCGCACCAGGTCGGCGAAGCTCCCGCCGGCCGGCACCGCGGTCCGCAGCACCACCAGGTTCTCCAACGGACCGACCGCGGCCGACTCGCCGTCTCCCCGGGTGCTCACCGCCGTGCCCAGCGGCAGGTCGTCGCCCGCGCCGAAGCGGCGCAGCACGACGGCGAGCGCGGCGTGCAGGACGGCGAAGGCCTCGGTTCCGGTCCGGGTGGCCAGCGCCTCGACGGCGCGATGGCACCGGGCGTCCAGGCGCAGCCGGAGCCGGGCACTCTCGTACGTGGCGGCCACCGGGCGGGTGCGGTCCGCCGGGAGCTGGAGCTGTTCCGGAGCTCCGGCCAGGGCGCCGCGCCAGAACTCCAGTTCGACCGCAGCGGCCGACGACGGCCGGTCGGACGTTCCGAGGTTCTGACGTTCCATCACTTCGGCATGTTGGAGCGGCCGTTCACTCGACGGGGCCTCACCGCGACAGCGGGCGGCGTACGCTTCGGCCAGGTCGCCCAGCAGGGGCCCCCAGGACGCCTCGTCCCCGGCGATGCGGTGCAGCACCAGCAGCAGGACGTGTTCGTCGGAGCCGAGCCGGAACAGCTCGGCACGCAGCGGGGTGTCCCGGGTCAGGTCGAAGGGGCGGGCCGCCGCCTCCGCCAGCCGCCGGTCGAGCGCGGCCGGGTCGGCCGAGCGGACCGCCAGGTCGGCGAACGGCTCGTGCGCGGGACGCGGTTCGGGGCGGCAGCGGTCGTCCTGCTCGACGTGGACGGTGCGCAGCAGGTCGTGGCGGGCCAGCAGGTCGGCCAGCGCGTCGCCGAGCGCGGACGCATCGAGGGCACCGGCGAGTCGGACGGCGCGGGCCGTGGTCGCACCGGCGCCGGATTCCTGGAGCCGGTTCAGGAACCACAGCCGCCGCTGGACCGGTGACAATCCTCCGCTCTCGGCGGCCGTTTCCGCGGAAACCAGCCGGGTGCCGTTCGTTCCTGTCACTTCCATACTCCAGCGAATGAGTCGTGCGAGAAGGGAGGGAGGCTTGTCCGGGTCATTCGTCAGCCGGTCGTGAGGGAATTCCCGGCTCTTTCCTCGTACGGGGATTCCCGGCGGAGAACACGTCCGGCGAACTGCAGGAGCGGACTTCTCCCGCTATCCGGATCGGGCAGGAACCGGCCCGCGTACGGGGCCTCGGGGAAATCCAGGCGATGGGCGGAGAATCGCCCGCGGCCGTCGAGGTCGATCCGGTAGCGCGCCCCGGTGTCCTCCTCCAGGTGCAGCGGGGCGCCGGCCCCACCGGTGAGGCGGTACGCCATGCTGCCGTTGGCCCAGGTGCCGGCCAGGTCGGCGGCGCCCGCGGGCGCCGGATGCACCTCGGACCGCCCGACCGGGGGTGCGCCGACGTCCCGGCCCTCGGCGCGCAGCCGGTCGACCAGCTCGCGCCACAGGGCGAGCCCCGCCGTGGAGTCCGTGACCAGGGCCAGCACGGTGCCGGTGCCCGGCTGGACCCTGAGGTTGCAGGTGGTGCCGCCACCCATGGCGTCCAGACCGATCCAGGGCTCGTCGGCCGGTCCGTACCTGGCCCAGCCGAGGCCGAAGCCGTCGGCGAGCCCGTACGGCTCGGCACCCGGCACCGGGCCGCGCATCGCCGCGACGCCGTCCTCGTCCAGCAGCGCCTCGTACGCCTCGACGCGCTCCGCCAGGTGCAGCCGGGCGAAGGCCACCAGGTCGTCGGCGGTGCCGGCCAGCGCGGCCGTCGGCGCCAGGGCCGCGGGGACGCGGACGTCCACCGGGACGGCGCCCGCCGTGGTGACGGCGTGGCCGACGGCGATGGCCGGGCCCGGCGCCGAAGGCCCCGGGCCGGGCAGGTGCACCGGGGTGATGCCGAGCGGGCACAGCAGGAAGGTGTCCACGGCCTCGCGCCAACTCAGGCCGACGGCGACCTCGATCAGTCGGCCGACCAGTGCGAAGCCCACGTTGGAGTAGGAGAAGGCACTGCCCGGCCGGAACAGCAGGGCCGGCTCGCCCGCGGCGGCCGCGAAGCCGCGCGGGGTCCGGTCCTCGCCGTCCAGGGAACAGACCAGGCCGCTGGTGTGGCTCAGCAGGTGGCGCAGGGTCACCGTGGCACCGAGGCCGTTGGGCGCGGCCGCGAACTCCTCGCCGTACCGCCCGAGGGCGGTGTCCAGGCTGAGGTCGCCGTCGCGGACGAGTTGCATCGCCACGGTGGCGGTGAACAGCTTGGTGACGGAGGCGAAGGGGAAGCGCAGCTGCGCCGCCTCCGGTCCGCCGACGCGGGCCGTCCGCACTCCGGCGTCGTCGAGCAGCGCGAGCTGAGCGTTTCGGACCCCGAAACCGGCGGCCATTCTCGGGAATTGGGCAACAAGTCCCGGTGACACCAGGAACCCCCTCTACTCCGCTTTCCGTGACGCTTTCCGTGACGGGCCGCAGACAGCCTGGAACAGCCGCGAATTCCAGCTGCGCACGGACTGGTGCGCACGGACCGCGACTTGGGAAGATCGACTTGTTTCTGAAGGCTAGCACGGGCTTTTTGCGCCGGTCAGCGTCCTTAAGTCCTCTGTGAAAAACGCTGGTTGGCATTCTGCGGGTGCGGGAAGCGGGTATCCGCCGTGTGGGCCCGATCACAGCACTGTGCGGGCCCGATCACAACCAAAAGGCCCGTGGCGCGTCCAACGCACCACGGGCCCATCGGGTCGGCCGGACGCTACTCCCGCAAGCCGATGCCCTCCACCGGGCGGGTCCGCAGCGCGAACCGGGTGGGTACCAGGATCGCGCCCAGTCCGATGAGCGCGGTCACCGCGACGATCCCCAGGTACATCAGCACCGGGAAGTGCGGCACCGGCGATCCGGTCAGCCCCAGGCTCACCGTGATCAGCGGCAGCAGCGGCACCACCGTCCCCACCACCACCGCGATGGCCACCACCATCCCGGCCTCCACCCGCATCATCCGCACCACCTGCTCCCTCGGCGCCCCCACCAGCCGCAGCAGCGAGAACTCCCGCACCCGGCCCAGGGTCGCCAGCACGAGCGTGTTGGCCACCGAGATGGCGAGGTAGCCGAAGACCAGCGCCAGCGGCAGCGCGCTGGTCAGCACCGAGGACATGGCCTGCTCCTGCTGCGCGGCCGAAAGGCCGCCCCCGTCCAGCACCTTGAGGCCCGGGTACCGGCCGGCCAGGCCGCGCAGCGCCTTGCCGACCTGACCCTGGTCGGCACCCGCGGCGGTCTTGACGAACACCGCGTCCTCCAGCTGACGGGAACTGTGGGCCAGCACGGTCTCCTGAGGGAGCGTCACATCACCGAAGCCCAGGCCCCGGTCGTAGACCGCGACCACCGCGGGCCTGACCTCGGCGCCGTCCGGGAGGTTCAGCCGGATGCGGTCACCGACGTGCGCGCCCAGCGTGCTCGCCGCACCGCCGCTGATCGCCACCACGTCGCCGCGGAGGTCGTCCAGGGAGCCCTCGGTGACGCCCAGGTCCATGGTCTGCGCCACCTTGTCCGGAGTGACGCCCTGGGCCTGGTACTTGAAGATCTCCGGCGAGTCGAGCACCTTCCGGGAGCCGTTCACCTGGACCCGGATCACCCCGGTGACGGCGGCCACTCCCGGCAGCGCCGCGGCGTCCTTGACCACGCCGAGCGGCGGCCCACCGGGCCCGCCCTGCACCGTGAACTCGGCCACGATGCCCGCCTCGGCCTGGTCCTGGGCCGCCGCCGCGGTCGTCGTCGGGATGCACAGCTGCACCAGCGCGAAGCCGATCGCCAGGGTGAGCGGACCGATGCCGGCCGCCAGCCGGCGGGCGTTGGCCCGGGTGTTGGCCACCGCGAGGTAGCCGTGCGGCCCGGTGCGCCGGCGGACCGGCCCGGCCATCAGCCGACTCGCCACGCTCACCACCGGTGGGGCCAGCATCAGCACGGAGATGATCATGACGAGTCCGCCGGTGCCCGCCCCGGCCACCGCGAAGACACTGCCGAAGAACAGCGGCAGCAGCGAGGCCGCGACGCCGAGCAGGAACAGCAGCACCCCGAAGAACGCCCGGCCGCGCCCCAGCCTCGCCGGTTCGATCTGGGCGTCGCCCATCGCCTCGACCGGCCGGATCGCCACAGCCTTGCGGGCGACCCCGACCGCGGCCACCTCCGCGGCGAACACCGAGGCCAGGACGGCGACCAGCATCGGCACCGGGCCGGCGGAGAACGCGAAGTCGTCGGGCACCATGCCGATCACGCTCAGCGCGCCCATCAGCACCTTGGCCACCAGGATGCCCGGCACGCACCCGATCACCGAGGCCACCAGGGAGACGATCAGGACCTCGGCCGCCATCATCTTGTACACCTGGCGCGGGGTGGCCGCGACCGCCCGCAACAGGGCCAGCTCACGGCGGCGCTGGTACACGCTGAGGGCGAGGGTGCTGGCCACCACGATCATCGCGATCAGCACCACCGTCGCACCGAGCGATCCCGCCAGCTCGACCAGGTTGGTCTGGGCCGAGGCCACGTCGTGGAACTCCACCTGGCTGCGGTCCTCGCCCAGATAGGTGTCGGCACCCGCCCCGGCCAGCTTCTTGTCGATCCGGTCCGCCACCTTGTCCGGGTCGGCGCCCGGCGCGACCAGCACCCCGACCGCGTCGATCCGGCCGGGGTGGCCGTAGAGCGTCGCCGCCTCGGCGTCCGTGAAGAACACCGCCGGCGAGCGCGGCTTCCCGCCCCCCTTCAGCGCGGCCACCCCGGTGACGGTGTACTCCCGCGCTTCCTGCGTGGTCGCCAGGCGCACCCGCTGCCCGGGCGACACCCCCGCCCGGTCGGCCAGCCGCGCGTCCAGCACCACCTCGCCCGCCTGCTGCGGCGCCCGCCCGCGATCCAGCGCGAAGGGGCCCAGCACCGAACTGGACCAGCTGTGCCCGCTCGACGGCTGCTCGCCGCCGCCGGCGTCCAGCCCGCCGTCCTCGTCCACCACCTGGGCGGGGAAGCTGACGTCCGGCACCGCGCGCTGCACGCCCTCGACCCCGGCCACCTTGTCGGTCACGTCGCTGTTCAGCGGCGCGGGCACGGGCAGCGGTTTCTCCTTCGTCTTGCCGTCGGTGACCTTGAACGACTGCTTGCCGCCGACCACCACCGGCGCCCCGGCGTAGCGCTGGGTGGCCACCCCCGAGCCCAGTCCGGACTGCAGCAGCGCGCCGAACGCGGTGATCAGCATCGACGCCCCGACCAGCGCCACGAAAGCCCCGACGAGTCCCGCCTTGCGCTCCCGCAAGGTCATGAGGACGAGCTTGAACACCATCTGCTCACCACTCCTCTAGGCGGGTCATCCGCGCGGCCACCCGTTCGGCGGTCGGCGCCGCCATCTCCTCGGCGAAGGCGCCGTCCGCCAGGAACACCACTCGCTGCGCGAAGGAGGCGGCGATCGGGTCGTGGGTCACCATCACGACGGTGTTGCCGTCCCGGTCCACGATCTCCCGCAGCAGCGACAGCACCTGACGGCCCGTACGGCTGTCGAGCGCGCCGGTCGGCTCGTCGGCGAAGATCACCTCGGGCTTGGTGATCAGGGCCCGGGCGATCGCCACCCGCTGCTGCTGGCCGCCGGACAGCTGAGCCGGCCGGTGCTGCAGTCGCTCCGACAGCCCGACCCGCCGTGCCACCTGTTCCAGCCAGCCCGGCTCGGCCGCGACCCCGGCGAGCAGCAGCGGCAGCGTGATGTTCTCCGCCACCGTCAGCGACCCCAGCAGGTTGTACGCCTGGAAGATGAAGCCGACCCGCTCCCGGCGCAGCATGGTCAACTGCGCCTCGTCCAGCGTCGCCAGGTCCGTGCCCGCCAGCCACACCGAGCCCGAGGTCGGACGGTCCAGTCCTGCCGCGCAGTGCAGGAACGTGCTCTTTCCGGCACCCGACGGGCCCATGACCGCGGTGAACGATCCCCGGTCGAAGGAGAGGCTGAGATCGCGCAGCGCGGCGACCTCACCCGCTCCGCGACCGTACTTCTTCTCGACCGACCGCAACTCCACCGCCCACTGGCCGTGCGCCACAGCGTCCCACCTTCCCGCCCTCTTATCGACACGTCGAACTCACGCTAGGCGCCCGACTCCTGTGGGCACCACGATGTTTGCTGGAGTTCGAAAGGTGCAGCTGGCTACCCCCCTGTCCAGGTGACGACCGAACCGCGGAGATCACCTCGCGGTGATACCGTGGGTGAAAACGGGTAACGGGGGCTTGGCGACGATGGATGGCGTTCCCCAGCGGCCGCGCCGCGGGTTGGCCCCGGCGACCACACAGCAGGCCTTCGTCCGACGGTTCGTCCTGGCGCTGCGGTACCTCCTGGAAGTCGGCGGCACCGCGGTGGTGGCGTTCCTAGGCTTCTACGCCCTCCTCGCGGTGTTCGTGCTGAGCCTGGTCGGCCCCGGGCTGAGTCTGCTGCCGCTGTCCCTGGCCCGGCTCCGGAGAGCCGCCGACTCCCACCGTCGGCGCGCGGGGCGGTGGCTGGACTGCGAGATCCCATCCTCCTACCGGGAGGCCGGGGGCCGGGTGCTGGTCCGCGCGCAGGTGATGCTCACCGACAAGGCCACCTACACCGACCTGCTGTGGCTGCTGCTGCACGCCGTACTCGGCACGCTCGGCGCCGCGTTGGCCATCGGGCTGTGCGTGGGGTCGGCCAGCTGGCTGACCATTCCGCTGTGGTGGCAGATCGTGCCCAAGCCCGCACAGTTCCTCGTCTGGAACATCGATTCGTGGGGCTCGGCGCTGGGGGCCTGCTTCGCGGGCCTGGCCTACGGGGCGCTGGCCGGCTGGCTGCTCCCCTGGTGCGCCCAGCTGCACGCCCTGATGACCCGGGCGCTGCTCAAGCCGCGCAAGCGCCGGACCTCCCTCGCCAAGCGCGTGGAGGAGCTGACCATCACCCGGACCGAGGCCCTGGAGGCGCACGCCGCCGAACTGCGGCGCATCGAACGCGACTTGCACGACGGTGCGCAGGCCGGACTGGTATCGGTGTCGCTGCGGCTGGCCCTGATGAAGCGGGTGCTCCAGGACAACCCCGAGAAGCTGCCCGAAATGATCGACCAGGCCCGCGACTTGGCCGATCAGGCGGTGCAGTCGCTACGCGTCGCGGTGCGCTCCATCTATCCGCCGGTGCTCGCCGACCACGGTCTGGCCGAGGCGACCCGCTCGCTGGTGGCGGCCTGTCAGATCCCCACCAAGCTGGACCTGGAGTACGAGTCCAGGGGCAGCCGGGCGCCCGCCGCGGTGGAGGCCGCGGCCTACTACGTCATCTCCGAGGCGCTGACCAACGTCGCCAAGCACAGCGGGGCCGAGTGCAGCCAAGTGCAGCTGCGCACCACCGAAAGCAGGATTCATATCTCCGTCTGGGACGACGGGCAGGGCGGGGCGGCCACGACCGGCTCCGGCAGCGGGATCCGCGGCATCAAGCGCCGCGTCGCGGCCTTCGACGGCGTGACCGAGCTGCACAGTCCTCCCGGCGGACCGACAGTACTTCGAGTGGAGCTGCCGTGCGGATCGTGATCGCCGAGGACAACGCCCTGCTGAGGGAGGGCATGTCACTGTTGTTGACCAGCGTGGGCCACGAGGTCTGCGCGACCGTGGAGGACGGCGACAGCCTGCTGCCCACGCTGCTGGAACACCGTCCGGACATCGCCGTGCTGGACGTCCGGCTGCCCCCGACCTACCGGGACGAGGGGCTGCGCAGCGCGGTGACCGCCCGGGAGCAACTGCCGGACCTCCCGGTCCTGGTGCTGTCCCAGTACGTCGAACACGCCTACGCCGCCCAGTTGCTGGTCCACGGCGCCTCCGGGGTGGGCTACCTGCTCAAGGACCGGGTCAGCCGGGTCGAGGAGTTCCTCCAGGCCCTGGAGCGGGTCGCGGGCGGCGGGGTCGCCATGGACCCCGAGGTGATCTCCCAGCTGATGGTGCGCCGGGTGCGCAACGACCCGCTGGACGCGTTGAGTTCGCGCGAGCGCGAGGTGCTCTCGCTGATGGCGGAGGGGCACGGCAACGGCGCCATCGCCAAGCTGCTGTTCATCGCGGAGACCTCGGTGAACAAGCACATCGGCAACATCTTCACCAAGCTCGGGCTGCCGGCCACGGACGGCGGCCACCGTCGGGTGCGCGCCGTGCTCACGTACCTCAACTCGATAGACGCCCAGGGCGATTGAACGAAGAGCCGTTGACCGGGCCGGTGGAGACCGGCCCGGTCAACCGCTCCGTCCCGGTCCCGGCTCACCCGGCGCGGGCAGCGCGCGGATGGCTCCGTTGAGGGTGGCCAGCAGGGCCAGCAGCACCAGGACCGCCGTGGCCGCCAGCACCGTGGCCACCGGCCCGGAGAACTCCAGCAGCGCCCCGCCCGCCAGCGTGCCCACGGCGGAGGCCGCGCCCAGGCTCACCCCGATCGCCCCGGCCAGCCGGCCGCGCATCGTGTCCGGCGTGGTCGTCATCTGGTGCGTGGCGATGACCGCGGTCACGGTCGGCGCCAGGAAGGCGGTGCAACCGAGCACCGCCCCGTAGCAGTACCCGGCCGGCAGCACCGCCAGGAGCGGCACCAGGGCGCTCGCCCCCCACGTCAGCAGCAGCACCGCCGTGTACGGGGCCAGCCGCAGCCGCAGCCTGGGCGCGGCGAGGGCGCCCAGCACTCCGCCGGTGCCCATCAGCATCCCGATCGGCCCGACCTCGTCGGCGGCCCCGGCCTGCTGGGCCATGCCGATGGCGACCAGCAGCAGCCCGCTGAAGACCGCGTTGAAGCCCATGGTGAGCCCCACGGTCGCCCGCAGCAGGCGGTGTCCGCACAGCCAGCTCAGCCCGGTCAGGGTCTGCCGCAGCAGGCCCCCGGGCTCGGCGGCGGCGATCCGCTTGCGCTCCTCGGGCGCCCGGAGGAACAGCAGGACGACCAGCGCGCCCAGCGAGGCCACCGCCTGGGTCGCGAACGGCAGGACGCGCATCACGTTGTAGAGCACCCCGCCGAGGCCGGGCCCGGTGATGGTGGCGACGTAGTAGCGCGCGGTGTTGCGCGCCACCGCCGACGAGAGCTGCGATTCCGGCACCACCAGCGGCAGCAGCGCCTGGTCGGCGGCGCTGAACAGCGCGGTGCTCACGCCCTCGACCACGGCCACGGCCAGGATCAGCGCGATCGGCGCCCGCCCGGCGGCGATCGCGACGGCCAGCACCGCCAGGGCCAGCGCCCGCGCGGCCTCGGACGCCAGCATCACCCGCTTGCGCGGCACCCGGTCGGCCACCGCGCCGGCCGGCAGCCCCGCCACCATCCGGGAGGCGGCCACGGCGAACTCCACCAGCGAGGCCTGGAAGACCGACCCGGTCATCGCCATCACCAGCAGCGGATAGGCGAACAGTGTCGCCTGGGAGCCCAGTTGGGAGAGAACGTTGCTGCTCCACAGCAGGTTGTACTCGCGGTTGCGGCGCAGCGGACGAGCGGGCGCAGCCGCCTGCGCCCGCCCGTCGCACCGCGCCGTCACCGGCTCCTCGGTGCGCTCCGTCACCCCGCGAGTCCCACCGCTCCGCCGGGCAGCGCGGTCCGCTCCACCGGGCGCAGCCGCTCCCAGGACAGCGCGTCGGCCATGCTCACGAACAGCTCGCGGGGCGGCACGAACGGGGCCCGGCCGTGCGCCACGCTCAGGTTGTCGACGATCAGCACGTCACCGGTGCGGCACGTCACGTCGACCTGGTGGTCGCGGTAGCCGGCGTGCAGCGCCTCGATGACGTCCGGGGCGATCTCGGTGCCGTCGGCGTGGAAGGTGTTGGTCGGGATCCCCCGGGGCCCGTACTCCTCCAGCAGCAGCTCGGCGAGGTCCTTGTTCAGCGAGCTGGAGTGGAAGAACGTCATGTGGTTGAACCAGGACTTCGCGCCGGTCTCCGGGTGGGTGGCCACCGCCCAGCGCACCTGCCGGGTCTGGACGTGGTCCTCGGCCAGCCACTCGACCTCGATGCCGTTGTCCGCGCAGTACCGGCGTACCCGCTCCGGGTCCTCGGTGCCGAACGCCTGCTGCCAGGTCAGGCCCAGCCCGGGCAGGAAGTTGCGTACCAGCAGGTAGCCCTCCCGGTCGAACCGCCGGACCACCTCGCGCGGCAGCGCGTCGTGGATCGCCCGGCAGTCCGCGAGGCGGTTCGCGCCGCCCTCGGGGGCGCCCTGCCGGCAGAAGAAGAACAGGTAGCGCGGCACCGTGAGGTTGTAGGACTGCTCGGTGTGGAGGAAGATCTCCTCGGTCGGCGGGTGGTCCGTCGCCGTGAAGACGCCCGGGTGCAACTCGGTGCGCGGCGAGGAGCGTTCGGTGTAGTCCAGCGGCGAACCGACGACCTGCTTGACGAAGGCGTCCAGGTCGTTCCAGTCGGTCCACCGGTACCCACTCAGCAGCGCGGCACCGTGCCCGACGACCCGTTCGCGGATGGACGGGCCGTGCTGGGCACCGAGTTCGGTCAGCGCAGGACGGCCCGGGCTGGACACTCCGCAGACCAACCCGCCGAGCCGGGGCTCCGCGGCCAGGGTGATCGCTGTGGTCATGGGAACGTGCTCCTCCTGTTGTCCGGATGCGGTTGGTTCGTCGGGGCGGGTGGCCGCGTGGGGACGCGGGTCAGTCGAGCGCCGCCCGGATGGCCTCGCCGGCCTGCCGGGTGTTCAGGGTGCCGCCGAGGTCCGGGGTGCAGCGGCGCTCGGCGATGGTGCGGCGCACCGCCCTCTCCAGGGCCTCCGCCTCGCTCTTCAAGCCCCGGTCACGCAGCAGGAGGGCGGCGCTCAGCACGGCGCCCGCGGGGTTGGCGAGTCCCTTGCCGACGATGTCGGGGGCACTGCCGTGCACCGGCTCGTACAGGCCCACCCCGGTCTGCGGGTTGATGTTCGCCGAGGCGGCGGTGCCCAGCCCGCCGGCGAGTTCGGCGGTGAGGTCGCTGAGGATGTCGCCGTAGGAGTTGTTGGTGACGATCACGTCGAAGGACGCGGGATCCTTGACCAGCTTCATCGCCGCGACGTCCACGTACAGATGGGACGAGTCCAGCTCGGGGTGGTGGTCCCGGGCGTCCCGCCACACCCGCTGCCACAGCCGGCCGCCGAACCGCACCGCGTTGGACTTGTCGACCATGCACACCGACCGGCGGGCGATGCCGTAGGCGTACTCGATGATCCGCTCCACCCCGAGGTAGGTGTTCGTCTCCTGGTCGACGGTGACCTCGTCGGGCGTGCCGGTCCGCAGGCTGCCGCCGACTCCGGTGTACAGGCCCTCGGTGTTCTCCCGTACCACCACGCAGTCGATACCGCGGCGGGATTCGTCACGCAGCGGGCTGAGCCGCTCGTCCAGCAGCACCGCCGGGCGGTAGTTGACGTACAGGTCCAGTTCGGTACGGAGCCGGAGCAGCACGCCGCGGGCGTAGTCCGGGTCGGTCACCCGCGGGTCGCCGACGGCCCCGAACAGCACCGTGCCGGCCGTCCGGACCGTCTCCAGCTCGCCGTCGGTGAGGGCCACGCCGTCGCGGAGGTAGCGGTCGGCGTTGATCTGGTCGAGGAAGGTGAACTCCAGGCCGGCTCCGAGGGCCTGGAGCGTCAGGACGGCCTCCTCGGTCACTTCGGGGCCGATGCCGTCGCCGGGCATCACGATGATCTTCTGGGTGTTCTGCTCGATCTGCACGGAATCGTCCTAGGGTCGGCCGGTCAGGCGCCGGTGGGCTTCGCGGAGGGTGGCCTCGGGGCGGTTGAAGGCGACCCGGACGTACCGGTCGCCTCGCCGCGAGTCGGCGAAGAAGGGAGTGGCCGGCGCCAGCAGCACCCCGGTCTCGGCGGCCAGGTCACGGACGAAGGCGGGGCTCGGCTCCGGGGTGAGGCGGTGGATCCCCGCCGTCACGTAGATGCCGCCCTGGGGCGCGACGCAGTCGAAGCCCGCCTCGGTGAGCATCCGGACGGCCAGGTCGCGCAGCGGCCGCATCGACCCGGCCGGGTCCCAGCCGTCCCGCAGGGCCGGGCCGGCGTCCGCCAGCGCGCGCTGCAGCGGCGCCGCGGCCCCGCCGGTGGTGGCGATGTGGACCTGCCGCAGCAACCGGGTCCAGGGGGCGGGGGCGCGCAGGTACCCCACGCGCCAGCCGCTGACGGCGTGGCTCTTGGAGAAGCTGCCCAGCACCATGCTCCGCTCGGCCAGCCCGGGCAGCTCGGCCGCCGAGCGGTGCCGCGCGCCGTCGTAGACGTATCCGGCGTAGACCTCGTCGGAGACGGCCAGCACGTCCCACCGCTCGCACAGCTCGGCGATCAGGCTCAGTTCCTCGTCGGTGAGCAGCCGCCCGGTCGGATTGGCCGGGCTGTTGAGGACGATCGCCCTGGTGCGCGGGCCGAACGCGGCGGTGAGCGCGGCCGGGTCCACGGCCCAGTCCGGGCCCTCGGCCCGGACGAACCGCGGCACCCCGCCGGCCAGTGCGACCGCGCTGAGGAAGTTCTCGTAGAACGGCTCCAGGACGACTACCTCGTCCCCGGGGTCGACGCAGGCCAGCAGGGCCACCGCGAGCGCCTCGCTCGCCCCGGCGGTCACCGTCAGCTCCGTGTCGGGGTCGGGCCGGCCCGGCAGGGAGCCCGCGATCCACTCGCGCAGCCGCGGGTTCCCGGCCGGGTCCTCGTACTGGTGGACGCCCTGGTGGAGCGCGCGGACGGCGCCCTCCACCAGCTCGGGCGGGGTGGGCGGCCACCCCGGGGTGCCGGCCGCGAGATCCACCGAGTCCGCCCCCCGGGCCGCCAGCAGGGCGACCAGGCCGCCGGCGGGCAGCTGCCGGACGCGCTGCGCGCCGAGCGGACGGCCCGGGGTGGTGCGGGAGGGCGGGGGCACGGTCACCGCGCTCCCCCGGTGACGTGCTCGGCGCCGGATCCCGCGGGGATGGTCGGCAGCCAGGAGGGGCGGCGCCGTTCGTACGCCTCGATCAGCTCGCCGCGCCGCATGGTCAGCTCGATGGTGTCCAGACCCTGCAGCAGCAGTTCGCGGGCCCGCTGCTCGACCTCGAAGGGCCAGCTGCGGCCGCCGGCGACCAGTCGGAGCTCCTGGAGGTCGACGGTGAGGGTGAAGGACGGGTCCCGCTCGGCCTCGGCCATCAGCTCCTGGACCACCTCCACCGGCTGGTCCACCGGGATCAGCCCGTTGTTCATGGCGTTCCGCCGGAAGATATCGCCGAAGCCGGAGGCCACGACCGCGACGAAGCCGCCGTCCTTCAGGGCCCACACGGCGTGCTCCCGCGAGCTGCCGATGCCGAAGTTCCGGCCGGCCAGCAGGACGGTCGCACCGGAGTGCGCCGGGCGGTTGAGGACGAAGCCGGGCTCCTGCCGCCAGCGGGCGAACAGGGCGTCCGCGTACCCGCTCTTGACGACCCGCTTGCAGTACTCGGCCGGGACGATCTGGTCGGTGTCGATGTCATCACGGCGCAGTGCCACCGCCCACCCGGTGTGCGTGATCAGGGGTTCCATGGCCCTCTCTCATCCCAGGTCGGCGGGCGCCGACAGCCGGCCGGCCACCGCGGTCGCGGCGGCGACCACCGGCGACACCAGATGGGTGCGGGCGGTGGAGCCCTGCCGGCCTTCGTAGTTGCGGTTGGAGGTGGATGCCGAGCGCTGCGGCCCGGTCAGCCGGTCGGTGTTCATGCCCAGGCACATCGAGCAGCCGGGCAGCCGCCATTCGGCACCCGCGTCGAGGAACACCCGGTCCAGGCCCTCCTGTTCGGCCTGTTCCCGTACCTGTACGGAGCCGGGCACGACGAGCAGCCGGGTGGAGCCGGCCACCGTGCGCCCGCGCAGCACCTCGGCGGCGACGCGCAGGTCCTCGATCCGGCCGTTGGTGCAGGAGCCGAGGAAGACCACGTCGATGGGGACCTCGCGCAGCGGGGTTCCCGGCGTGAGGTCCATGTACTCAAGGGCCCGCTCGGCCGCCGCCCGCTCGGCCGGGTCGACGAAGGACGCGGGGGACGGCACCAGCCCGCTCAGCGGCACCGCCTGGCTGGGATTGGTGCCCCAGGTCACCAGCGGGCTCAGACCCGACACGTCCAGTTCGACGGTCCTGTCGAAGGCGGCGCCGTCATCGGTGCGCAACGTCCGCCAGTGGGCCACGGCCGCGTCCCAGTCCGCCCCCTGCGGCGCGTGCGGGCGCCCCTTGAGATAGGCGAAGGTGGTCTCGTCGGGGGCGACCAGGCCGGCCCTCGCCCCGGCCTCGATGCTCATGTTGCACAGCGTCATGCGGGCTTCCATGGACAGCGCGCGGACGGCGGCGCCGCGGTACTCGATGACGTGCCCCTGGCCGCCGTTGGCACCGATCTCGGCGATCAGCGCGAGGACCAGGTCCTTGGCGCCGGTGCCCGGGGGCAGCTCACCGGTGAACTCCACCGCCATGGTCCTGGGCCGGCTGATCGCCAGGCACTGGGTGGCCAGCACGTGCTCGACGTCGCTGGTGCCGATGCCGAAGGCCAGCGCCCCGAAGGCGCCGTGGGTGGAGGTGTGGCTGTCACCGCAGACCACCGTCATGCCGGGCTGGACCAGCCCCAGCTGCGGGCCGACCACGTGCACGATGCCCTGGCGGCGGTGGCCGAGCCGGTAGAGCTCGATGCCGTGCGTCTCGCAGTTGCGCCGCAGGGTGTCGATCTGGAGGCGGCTGACCGGGTCCTCGATGACCGTCGAGTCGGTCGGGACGTTGTGGTCCTCCAGCGCGAGCGTCAGCTCCGGGCGCCGCACGGTGCGCCCGGTCAGCCGGAGGCCGTCGAACGCCTGCGGGGAGGTGGCCTCGTGGGTCAGGTGCAGGTCGATGTAGAGCAGGTCGGGCTCGCCGTCGGCGCGGTGCACGACGTGCGTCTCCCACAGCTTCTCCGCCAGGGTGGCGGGGGCGTCGGTCGTCACGCGGCAACCCCGGCCGACTGGGCGAACCGCTCGGCCAGGCTGGCGCGGACCACGGACAGCTCATCGCACTCGCCGCCGGTGCGGCTGGCGATGTAGTCGTGGTACAGCTCGTCCAGCAGCTCAGGGGTGGCGGGCACGTCGAGCTGCTCCAGCAGGTGCGCCAGGATGCCGCGGCCGGAGTGGCGGCCGACCAGCAGGGAACGCTCCCGGCCCACCCGGGAGGGCTCCAGGTACTCGTACGTCTCCGGGCGCGCCAGCATGCCGGCCTGGTGGATCCCGGCCTGGGTGGCGAAGGAGTACTGCCCGAAGATGGCCTTGTTGCGCGGGGTCTCCATCGAGATGGCCCGGGTGAGCACCTGGTAGGCCGCGTACAGCCGCTCGGTCCGGATCGTGGTGGTGAAGCCGTAGTGGGCCGCCTTGTAGAGCAGGACGGCGGCGAGCTCCTCCAGGGCGGCGTTGCCCGCGCGCTCGCCGATCCCGCCGAGCGTCACCTGCATCTCGTCGGCACCGGCCTCCAGTCCCGCGAGGGTGTTGGCGACGGCGAGGCCGAAGTCGTCGTGGCAGTGCACCGACAGCACCGTCCCGGCGGGCAGCCACTGCCGGACCGTGTGGGTGAGGTCGCCGAACTCGGCGGGCACCAGGCAACCGGAGGTCTCGCCCAGGGCGATCGTGGTGGCGCCGGCTTCCGCGACGATCTCGCAATAGCCGCGCAGCAGGTCGTGCTCGCCACGGCTGGCGTCCTCGATGCCGATCGAGATGTCGGTGACACCGAGTTCCTTGGCCGTCTTGATGGCGGCGCGGACCTCGGCGTACGCCTGCTCGCGGGTGATGCCGCGCTTGTGCTCCAGGTGCATGTCGCTGCCGGTGACCAGGAGTTGGATCTGGTGCCGCTCGGTGCCGCCGGCCTCGACGGCCACTTCCACGTCCTTGGGCACCGACCGGCAGAACGAGGAGAGCCGGGCGTCCGTCAGCCGCTCGGACATCATCCGGGTCGCCTTGAAGTCGGTCGGAGAGGCCGCCGGGAAGCCGGTCTCGATGATGTCGACGCCCAGGCTCTGGATCGCCATTGCCACGTCGAGTTTCTGTTCAGCCGTCATGGCGTTTCCGGGCGCCTGCTCGCCGTCGCGGAGCGTGGTGTCGAACACGGAAATCCGGCGGGGCTCTCCTGTATTGATGACCACCTGATAGACCTTCCCCCGTTACCACCCACGCGGATTCTCTTATTCGCCTCGGCGGCAACAGTGATCTGAGGAAATACCGGGACCGCAGTGCGGAAACCGGGATGTCGACTTGTCCGGGAATGCTCGGGGGAACTCCCCGTCACCCTGAGCACGCTCTTGATTTAAGATCACCCGGCCGGGCCCCGCTACGTCTTTTGACAGTGACCGAATAGCGCTGGTCGAATCGTGTTCGACGGGCGGGCCGGAGCCGGCGAACAGCCCCAGGCGGGCCGCCGTGCACGGGCCTGACGGACGGGACGGGTGCAGAGAACTGCACCTGCGAACGGTAGGGAACCTGACTGCGCCGGCCGCCGGGCGCGGGTTAGCCTCGCTGTGCAGCGGGAGAGCATCCGCTGCCCTACTACTTCCCACTCCTCACGGCGAACAGGAAATACCATGTCTGGATGGCAGCCCCAAAAGGAACGTCCGCTGTGGCCCTGGGTGTTGCTGGCCATCGTCGTGGTGGGCGTCTGCATCAACGTGACGCTCAGCCTGGCGTAACACCGGTGGCGACCCGCAGTACCCGGTAGCACCACAGCCGCCGGGGCCCGCCGACTCCCCAGCGGGCCCCGCGCGATGCCGACGGCGACACGTCGCACCCGGAAGCGGCGGCTCATTCCCCCAGCCGCCGCCCCCGGGCACGGGCGAGGGGCGGGCACGACCACGTCGAGCCCGCCCGTCGCCCGCTCAGGCGATGAGCTCCTCGTGGAGGAGCGCGTTGCCCAGCGGGGTGAGCGTGTGCGTCACGGTGTTGAACGATCGAAGGGTGGTCACCAGCCCGGCGCTCCGCAGGATGGCCGCGTGCTGACTGGCCGCCGCCACCGAGATACCCACCCGGTGCCCCAGCTCCGTGGTGCTGCAACTGTCGGTGAGGGCCCGCAGGACGGCCGCCCGGGTCCGGCCCAGCAGGGCGCCCAGTGCGGCGACGTCCCGGGCCGGCTCCTCGTTCCACATGGCGGTCAGCCACTTCTGCTTCACCGGGATCGGGTAGACGAGCACCGGCGCCCCGGCCCCCGACGGGTCGATCAGCAGCATGGGGGCCCGCGAGTGCAGGAAGAGCGAGGGCGCCAGCAGCAGCCCGCCGTCCCCGAGTCTCCATTCGACGTCCGGACCGGGTACATCGAGGTGGGGCGACTCCCAGCGGACGGCGGGGTGGAGCGTGCTGAGCACCTTCTCCATGCCGCCGCTGAGCATGATCTGCCCGCGCGCCGCCCGGTCGATCGCGAGTCTGCCGCCGATGCGGTGCCAGTGCGGGGCGATCGCGTGCCGGTGGAATTCCCGGACGTCCTTGACGACGCGCCAACTGGAATCACCGGGCTGCCCGTCGGTCGATCCGTCCGGGCCGCCCACGCCCCGGACGACGTCATAGACGTCGGGGAGCGAGTGCAGCATCGAGGTCAGCTTGAACAGGGCCCGGGTGCCCAGTGCGGCGACAGCCTGCGCCCGCCACGGGGCGAATTCCGAGCCACCTCTTCCGGCGGCCAGTAATTCCAATGCGAGAAGCGCCTCCACGAGCTCTTCCGGCTCATCCAGGATTCGCGTCTTCGCGAGACTCGCAGATGACAGTATAAGGCGCGTCACGCTCCCACCCCCGTATAGGCGAACGACAAGCTCCACACTTTCCCAGGACTCCTGCGAATGAACCTTTCTGCTACGAGGTCGACGCCACTAGCGCCCCGCCGGCGCCCTGCGTCCCACAGTACCCATACGCACCATAGGTCACGAACGGGGGGTAGGCAACGATAAGCAGCAGCGATAGACAGTAGGGGAACCATTGGACGGACACCGGCCCGTTTCCCTTCACAGCCGGAGGGATTAATTCCACATCCGGCCGGCAGCGGCTCACCGCACGCGGAAGCGACCCCTCTACATCATCGGAAGAGGGGTTGCACTCGCCGAATCACCCGAACCGCGAATTTCAGCCGGGATCAGGGTCGCGGACGATCCACTCAATCTTCACAGGCAATTAAGGATCGGGACTGGGATGCTTGACTTGACCAACAGTTGACCTGTACATGATTCCATCCGGCCGCATGATCGGTCAACCGGCCGACCGGGAAGGCCAGTTGACCGCATCAACGATCGGCGGCTGCGGCTCCGCGCTTCGGGTCACCGCCCATCGTCCCGCCGGCCGCCCAGCGACCCTAGCCCCGCACGTCGGGTGGGACAGGAGAGTGGACTGGAGTCCTCGGGTGCAGAAAACTCCCCCCTGGACATCTCCAGCAGAACGTGCATCACCTGTTCCCGGGCCAATCCGCCCCGGCCCGCCTGGGTTCTTTCGTCCCGCCTTAAAGACCTGGTGGACGGCCCCCGGGGGCGGCAGGCTGTCCTTGCGCCGCCGAGCAGTGGCAGCGCCCTGCCCGGAACCCGCCGCGCCCCGCACCTCGGAACGAAGGAGTCACCCGGTCGTGCAGAACCCCTTCGACGACCCCGACGGCCGCTTCCTGGTCCTGGTCAACGACGAGAACCAGCACTCGCTGTGGCCCGCGTTCCTGGAGGTGCCCGCCGGCTGGCGGATCTCCCACGCCGAGGACAGCCGCCAGTCCTGTCTCGACCACATCGAGGAACACTGGACCGACGTACGGCCCGGAAGCCTGGTGGAGGCGCTGGCGCGCCAGGAGCAGGGCGACCGCTGACGCGGAGCCCACGGTGAACACCGGCTCCGCCACGGCCGGCCCGCCCGACCCCGCCGCCCTGCGTGACCTGCTCCTGCGCGCCTCGGCGGACGCCATCCCCGGCGCCCACTACTCTTCGTGTCGACTGGCACCCTCTGCGTGAGAGGATCACGGGACAGTGCGATCCGATCCCGAGGAGTGGACATGGCCGAGCGCCAGAACGGCACCGTGAAGTGGTTCAACGACGAGAAGGGCTACGGCTTCATCACCCCGGAGTCCGGCCCCGACCTGTTCGTGCACTTCAGGGCGATCGAGGGGGGCGGTTTCAAGTCCCTGGTGGAGGGCCAGAAGGTCACCTTCGAGGTCGTCCAGGGCCAGAAGGGCATGCAGGCCGACAAGGTCCAGGTCGTCCAGTAGGACGGGGGACGGACCCGCTCGCGCGCCCGTACGGCCTTGCCCGTCCGGGCGCGTTCGGCTTCTCGGATCCGCGCCTGACCTTGACCCAAGGTCAGGCCCCAGGCTCGTGGTCATCAGGAACGACGGGCCGGAGCGGCCCGCGCCACAGAGCCAGGAGCACGCCAAGTCCGGCAACATCACGATCGGCGCCGCCGCGGGCGTCTCCGCCACCCTGGACGCCGGCACCGGCCACGGCCGCATCAGCAACGCCCTCAGGAACGACGGCGGCGCCGAGCTCCGGATCCGCACCACCTCGAACGGCGACATCACCGCCCGCAGCCTCTGACGGACGCCGGGCCCGACGCCGGGCCCTACTTGGACCGCAGCCCGGCCAGGGTGCTCTGCACCTGCTGGGTCACGGCCGGGGGCAGCGTGCCGTACTTCAGGGACTCGCCCGTCGCCTGGCCCGGCCCGCTGACCGCGTAGGTCGCGAGGCTCGCCACATTGGCGGAGCCCCCGCCGCGTTCGCAGAAGTCGAGGTAGCCGAATCCGACCACGGGATAGCCGCCCTTCACCGGCTTCTGGTAGTCGATCTTGACCGACACCCGGCTGTCCGAGGTCTCCACCGTGCCGGTCGCGGCCATCGCTTCGGCGCCCGGGATGCTCGGGGCCACGTCGGAGTCACCCGTCCGCACCCGGGCCGTGTGGAGGTTCCCGACGTCCTTCAGCGGGACGACGCCGATCGACCCGGTGGCGCCACCGATGACGCCGGGGATGCTCGCCTCGGTCGTACCGGGTGCGGCCTTCATTGTGGGATCCCAGACCGTGCTCACCTCGTACGGCCAGCCGCCGGCCTTGCTGAGGTACTGCTGGAAGACGTAGCCGGACCACGACTGGCCGGACGCGACCCGTATGTCGATCGGGGAACTCGGCAGCACCGTGGCCGGGTTGAGCGCCCTGATGGCCGGATCGTTCCAGGTCTCGATCTGGCGCTGGAAGATCTTGGAGAGCGTCGGGGCATCGAACACCAGGTCCGTCACCCCGGGCACGTTGAAGACGACCGCGACGGGGACCACGGTGACCGGGAGCTGGGACATCCGACCGGCGGCACAGTGCTTGCCGTACTGGAACGCCTGCTGGTCGGTCAGGGGGGTGTCGAAGCTGGCGCCGTCGACCTCACCATTGGCGAAGTGGGTTGCGTTGGCGAACTTGAAGGGATCGTCGAAGGGGCCGGCTGGGGGCTTGAAGGTGAGCTGGTCATTCGGGCAGGCCTTGCCGAAGTCCGCCGTCCACTGCTGGACGAGGGCGGCCTCCATGCCGTCCGCGCCGATCGTGGCCTTTCCGGCCGGGGCGCAGGCGACACCGGAGGCGAGGGCGGACGGCCCGGTCTGCCCGGCGCCCCGCTGCTGGTCGTGCCAGGCGACGTAGCCGAACGTGCCGGCCGCGGCCACAACGGCAGCCACTGCTGAGCCGATCAGCAGGGCCTTGCGCGGGCGTGGACGGTCGGCAGGGACGGGCGGAAGGTACGGAGGGACGGTCGGCGGCCCGGGCGGCCCCGGCGCCGCAGGGGCAACCGGGTTGGGGGCCGTCGGCGTGGCAACGGCCTGCGTCACAGCCGGCGCCACCGGCCCCGTCCGCAGCTGGACCGTCCGCTCCCGCGCCCCCTTCGCGATCATCCTCAACAGCCCCTCCACCGTGGGCCGTTGCTCCGGGTCCTTGGCCAGGCACCCGGTGATCAGCGGATACAGCTCCGGTGCCAGCCCCGCGAGGTCCGGCTCCTCGTAGACGACCCGGAAGCCCACCGCGTGCGAGGAGTCCGCGCCGAACGGGCCGCGCCCGGTGGCCGCGAACGCGAGCACCGAGCCGAGCGCGAACACGTCCGTGGCCGCCGTCGCCGTGCCGTTGCGGAACTGCTCGGGCGCCATGAACGGCGGGGTGCCGACGGCGACCCCGGTGCTGGTGAGCTGGGTCTCGCCCGCGCTGCGGGCGATGCCGAAGTCGATGACGCGCGGGCCGTCCTCGGCGAGCAGCACGTTGCCGGGCTTGAGGTCGCGGTGCACCAGCCCGACGCGATGGATCTCCCGCAGGGCCTCGGCCAGTCCGGCGGCAAGGCGGCGCACCTCGGGCGGGGTCAACGGGCCCTGGCCGGCGACCCGTTCGCCGAGGGACGGGCCGGGGATGAAGAGGGTGACGAGCCAGGGGGCCGGGGCGTCGGCGTCCGCATCGAGCACGGGCGCGGTGAAAGCGCCGCTGACCTTGCGCGCCGCCGTGACCTCCTGCCGGAACCGGGCCCGGAACTCGGCGTCCGCGGCCAGCTCGGGCCGGATCACCTTGATCGCCACCTGGCGGCCGGACACCGACCGGGCGCGGTAGACGACGCCCATCCCGCCCGCGCCGAGCCTGCCCTCCAGGAGGTACCCGCCGATCTCCCGCGGATCGTGCTCCATCAAGCTCACGTGCCGATTCCCCCCAGGCGTGTACGGCCGACCGGCCCAGCCTAGTGGGGCCCCGTTCGCCGGACGGCGAGGTCACGAAGCACCTCGAAAGCGCCGTGGACACGGCCCTCTGCCACTGACTCGGAAAGCAGAACGGCCGGTTGATCCGAAGATCAACCGGCCGTTCACTGTGCGCGAGGGGGGAGTTGAACCCCCACGCCCTTTCGGGCACTGGAACCTGAATCCAGCGCGTCTGCCTATTCCGCCACCCGCGCATCTGGGTGATGGGTTAACTATAGACCACCTGGAGGGGTGCCTCCGACCACCGGGGGCGGACGGGAACGAGTCCCGCTGACCTCGCGGCCTCCCGGTCCGAAGGAGCACTGTCCACACCGAGGAGTGAACCCGCCGCCCCGGCCTGCGACCATGAGCCCGTCGACCCACCGAGCGGAGGAACCGCATGGAGCTACGGCAGCTGCGCTGCTTCGTCGCCGTCGCCGAGGAGCTGCACTTCGGCCGGGCCGCCGAGAAGCTGCTGCTCGGGCAGCCGGCCGTGAGCCAGCAGGTCCGGCGACTGGAGCGGGAGTTGAAGGTCGAGCTGTTCGACCGGTCGCCCCGGTACGTGCGGCTGACGCCGGCGGGTGAGCGGTTCCTGCCCGCCGCCAGGAACGTCCTGGCGGCCGAGGACGCCGCCCGGGCGCTTGCCGCCGATCTGGCCGCGCCGGCCGTGCTGCGGCTGGGCACCATCAGCGGGCTCGGCGAGCGGCTGGACCTGATCCTGGACACCTATCAGCGGCAGGCCCCCGGGGTGCGCGTCGACTTGCAGTCCGTGCCGGTGCGGGAGCGGCTGGCGCGGCTGTCCGAGGGGCGCCTCGATGCCGCGTTCGTGCGCGGGGCGATGGCCGAAAGCAGTCCGGACCTGCGCTTCCTGCCGGTCTGGGAAGACGAGTTGGTGCTCGCGCTGCCCGCCCGGCACCCGCTCGCCGGTGCGGACGAGGTCGACCTCGCGGACCTCGCCGCCCTGCCGCTCCGGCTGACCGATCGCCGCACCAACCCGGCGCTGGTGGACCTGGTGATGGGCGCGTGCGCGGAGGCCGGCTTCCGGCCGACCCTCGGCCCGGCGCACGGCGCCCTGCAGGACACCCTGGCCTCGATCGGTACCGGCACCCCGATGTGGACGGTGGTGTACGCCGCCAACGCCCGGATGACGAACTCCCACCGGGTCGCCTTCCGGCCCTGCCGGACCCCGCTGGCGCTGCCGACCTCGATCGCCGTACGGCGGTCCGCCCCACTCCCCCGGCTGCTCCTGGCAGCCTGCCGCCAAGCGCCCCCGACCTGGGGCGATCAGGATTCGTGATCGCTGCCAGAGTGATTCGGGTCTGGGTGCGGGCGGCCGGATCGGGTGGACTGTTCTCAGCCGGAGAAACCGGCGGAAGAGCCGGGCGGAAGAGCCCGGCAGGACACCCGGTCAGGAGCCGAAGATGCCGATCGTCACCATTCAGCAGGGCCCGCGCAGCGTCGAGCAGAAGCGCGAGCTGGTCAAGAAGGTCACCGAGGCCTTCGTGGAGGCGCTGGAGGTCCCCGCCGAGAGCGTGTTCGTGTGGGTCCAGGAGTACCAGGGGGAGAACTGGGGCGTGGCGGGCAAGCTCACCGCCGACCGGTAGCCCCCGCCCCGGACGGGGCACCGCAAGGCCGCAGGCCCGCCGGAGGAGTGCACCGGCGGGCCCGCCCCGAACTCCCCAGCCGGCAGGGCCATGTGGCCGTCACCGACACGGTCCTCCGCCCTTCGGCCGACTTGCCGTCAGACTTCCGACCTGACATGGCCTGAACTCGACAACACCGGACGGGGGATGGAGTTAGCCTGACGTCATGGTTGCAAACTACAAGGAAGAAGTGGCCATGTCCGACCAGGAGTTCGTCAGCGCACCCGCTTTGATCCTCCGGTCCCTGGTCTCCAACCCGCACCGGCGCGCCATCACCACCGCCGACCGCGTCGAGATCACCGCCGGCGACTTCGCCGCCGCCACCTACCGCCTCGCCCACGAGCTCCTCGCCCGGGGCGTGGGCCGCGGCGCGACGGTCACCCTGCTCACCGGCAACACCGCCGAGGCGCTCAGCGCCCGCTACGCGGCCGGCCTCACGGGCGCGCGGGTGGTCAACCTGTACGACGGGATGAGCGCCCCGGTCCTGGCCGAGATCACCGCCAGCGTGGACACCACCGTCCTGCTCGTGGACGCCGAACGGTACGCGGGCGCCGCCGAGTTGCTGCCGCTGATCGACGTGCCGGCCGTCCTCACCCTCGGCCCCGGACCCGATGCGGGCACCATCGGCGAGGACGTGATCGCCGCCTCCGCCGGCCGGCCCGCCGAGGAGCCCGCCGTGCACATCGGCCCCGGCGACGACCTCGGCATCCGCCACACCGGCGGCACCACCGGCATCCCCAAGGGCATCGTCAGCCTGCACGGCCCCTACCGCAACATGTTCGACGTCCCCTTCGTCGGCCGCCCCGAGGAGGAACCGCCCCGCCTCCTCGCCGCCACCTCGCTCGCCCACCTCGCCGGTGTGTTCTCCGACGTGACGCTCCAGCGCGGCGGCTCCGTCGTCCTCCAGCGCTCCTTCGACCCCGGCGAGGTGCTCGCCGCGATCGAACGCGACCGCATCACCGACCTGTGGGTCCTGCCCCCGCTGATCTACCAGTTGCTGGACCACCCGGCCATCGGCCGCACCGACCTGTCCAGCCTGCGCCGGGTCTCCTACGGCGGCTGCGCCGCCGCCCCGACCCGGATCCGCGAGGCCCTCAAGGTGTTCGGGCCCGTCCTGGTCAGCCTCTACGGCATGTCGGAGGCGCAGAAGATCGCCCTCCTCACCCCCGCCGAGCACGCGCAGTTCGGCGACAACGGTCCGCTCCCCGTCGGCCGTCCCTTCCCCGACGTGGAGGTGGAGATCCGCGCCGCCGACGGCACCGTGCTGCCGGCCGGCGAACAGGGCGAGGTCCACGTCCGCTCGGCCACGCTCATGGCCGGGTACTGGAAGCAGCCCGAGCTCACCGCCCAGGTCCTGCGGGACGGTTGGCTGGACACCGGCGACATCGGCTACTTCGACGCCGACGGCTACCTCTACCTCGCCGACCGCCTCAAGGACCTGATCATCGTCGTCGGCGGCCACGTCTACCCCACCGAGGTCGAGGACCTGCTGCTCACCCACCCGGCGATCGCCCAGTGCGCCGTCTTCGGCGTGCGCGACACCCAGCAGGCCGAGCACGTCCACGTCGCCGTCGTCCCCGCCCAGGGTCAGCAGCCGCAGCTGGAGGAGATCCGCGCGTTCGTCACCGCCAACAAGGGGCGGATCTACGCCCCCGAGGCCCTGCACCTGGTGGACGCGATCCCGCTGACATCCGTCGGCAAGCCGGACAAGAAGCGCCTGCGCGAGACTCTCGCGGGCTGAGCCCGCCCGGGGCGTCTCCCCGAACCCCGGGTAGGAGCTCCGGGGTTCGGGTAACGCCCCAGCGCGAGGTCCGAAACCCGCCGGTGCGGGCCGGCCCCGGTTCGCAGGATGGGCCGTATGACCAGTGCCGCCGCCTTCGACGGACTCCTCGACCGGTTCCTGCTCGCCAGCGGCGAGTTCGAGCGGATCCTGCGGTCCGTCCGCCCCGGGCAGTGGACCCTGCCCACGCCCTGCACCGACTGGGACGTACGGCAGTTGGTGAACCACATGGCCCGGGGCAACCTCAACCACCTCCTCCTGCTGAACGGCGGCCACCGCACCGAGTTCCTCCGGCTCCGCGACACCGACGCACTCGGCGACGCCGACGCGCTCAGTGCGGCCCCCGCCGCCGCCTACACCGCGTCCGTCCGCCGACTGGCCGACGCCTACGGCCAGTCCGGCGCCCTGTGCCGCGTCCTGGACTACCCGCTCGGCCCCGTCACCGGCCGGCAGGCGCTCGCCGTACGGACCGCGGACAGCACCGTCCACACCTGGGACCTCGCCACCGCCCTCGGCCTCGACGGCACCCTCCACCCCGCCCTCGTCAGCTGGCTCGACGAACACCTCGCCGCCGTCTACGCGGGCCTGCCCGAAACCCCCGTGGACCCCGGCTCCACCCACCGCTACTTCGCCGCCCCGCAAGACCGGCCCGGCCACTCCCAGCAGGCGCGCCTGCTCCACCGGATGGGACGCTCACCGAACCCCCACCGAACCCCGCACGGATCCCCACCCGGTTTCACCCCAAGGCGGGGTTTGGCTCAATGAACCACCGGTCCGGTGCCGAGTAGCCAATGGGGGTGGCGGCGCTGAGGGCTGCCACCCCTCCCTCTTGTCGACGACCACCCGTCACTCCTGTGCGGCGGCGGCCAGGCAGCACTCCACGAAGTCCCGTACCACCGGGTTCCCGTCGTCCGCCGGGGACCAGGCGACCCCGGTCCGGCTCGGGCTCACTCCGCTCACCGGCCGGTAGGCGATCCCCGGGCGGGCGTAGAAACGGGCGGTGGACTCGGGGGCGAGCGCGACGCCGTAGCCGTTGGCGATGGCGCTCAGCCAGTCGTCCGGGTGCTCGACGACCGCGCCGAAGCGGACCGGGTGCCCCTCGCGCTCGTCGGCGGCGACCCAGTAGTCCCGCCAGCGGCCGGTCTCGGCCGGGGCTGCCACGAAGGGCTCGTCCCACAACTCGCGGAACGGGACCACCTCCAGCGCGGCCAGCGGGTGCGCCGCGGGCAGGGCGACCCAGCGCGGCTCGGTGAACAGCTCGGCCACCCGCAGCCGCTCCTGCCCGGGGAACGGCAGCCGCAGCAGCGCGACATCGGCCTCCCCGGCGGCCAGACCCGCCGTCGGATCCGACCAGGCGGTGTGCCGCATCTCGACCCGCCAGCCGGGGTGCCGGGCGGTGAACCCGGCGACGATGCCCGGCGTCGCCTCGTTGGCGGCGCTCGCCAGGAAGCCGACCCGCAGCACCCGCCCCGCCCGGCTCGCCGCACTCCTGGTCTCCCGCAGCACCGCGTCCCAGTCCGCCAGCAGCCCCGGCACCCGCGCCGCCAGACTCCGGCCGGCCACGGTGAGCGCCATCCCGGCCCGGGACCGTGCGAACAGCGGCACGCCGAGCAGGCCCTCCAACTGCCGGATCTGCTTGGTCAGCGCGGGCTGGGAAACGTACAGCCGCTCCGCCGCGCGGGTCAGGCTGCCGTCCTCGGCGACGGCCGCGAAGGTGCGCAGCAGCCGGGTGTCCACATCCATTCCATCAGGTTATGGAAGCAGGTATTGGACGCAAGGGGAGCGCCCCGAAGAGGCTGGGCGGCGAGGCGGAAACCGCCCCGATCCCCTCGAACTTGCCCGTCCCGTCCCGTCCCGTCCTGTCCCGTCCTGTCCCGGCACGAAGGAATCCCATGTCCATCGCCCTCGTCATCGTGACCGTCGTCGCCATCGCCGCCAACGGCGGAATCGCCGCCGCCGACTTCGCCAGGGCCGAATTCGTCCTGGCCAACTCGGCCGAGGTGAACGTCAAGCCGGAGTGGGTCCCGTGGCTGGCCGCGCTCAAGACGGCCGGGGCCGCCGGACTGCTGATCGGCCTGGTCGCCGTCCCGCCACTGGGCCTCGCGGCCGCGGTCGGGCTGGTGCTGTTCTACGTCGGCGCGGTGGCCACCCACGTCCGCACCCGGGTCATCCACAACATCTACTTCCCCGCCGGCTACCTGGCCCTGGCCGTCGCCACCCTCGGCCTCACCCTCGCCCAATGAGCCCCCGGATGCCTTGGACGCCCTGGACGCCCTGCGCGTTCTTCGGCACCCGCCCAGAGCGAGAAGGACGGCTCTCCTCTTCTCGCGGAAACCCGGTCAGCCGGACGGTTTCCCGCCGACCGCCCGCAGGGCGAACGGCAGCAGGCGGTCGGCGGTCCCGCGGGCGGTGGCCTCGTCGACGTCCTCGGGCAGCCGCGGGGTGAGCAGGAAGTGGGTCATCACCGGGCCGACCACCACCTCGCCGAGCAGGTCCACCCCGTCGACCGGCGGGATCTCGCCGCGCTCGACCGCCCGCCGGACCACCTCCGCGACCCTCCCGTACACCGGCTGGAGGAAGGCCGTCACCAGCGCCTCGGCCAGGGCGGTGTTGTGGGCGGCCTCGCCGATCAGGGCGCGGATCAGCCGGCCCGCCTCGCCGGTCATGGCGGCGGCCTTGTCGCGCAGGACGACCCGCAGGTCGCCCTCCAGGGTGCCGGTGTCCGGCTGCTCGTACGAGCCCTCCCCGTGGAGCGCGGCGGCGGCGATCACCAGTTCCTCCTTGGAGGACCAGCGGCGGTAGAGGGTCGCGGTCGAGACCCCGGCCCGGGCCGCCACGGCGGCGGTGGTCAGCCCGCCGTAGCCGTTCTCCGCCAGCACGGCCAGCGTGGCGTCCAGCAGCGCCCGGTCGCGGGCGGCGTCGCGGGGGCGCCCCCGGCGCGGCGCGGGTGCGGCGGGGTGAGGCGGGGTGGTGCCGTGCGTCATGCCGTGGAGTTTACCGAAAACCAGAAACGAAATCGTTTCGTTTCGTTTATGCTCGGCGGCATGAGCCTCTCCGTCGAAGCCACGCCCGCCCGGAGCGACGAGACCGCCGCGACCGTCTCCCGCCTCCACGCCGCCTTCGCCACCGGCCGCACCCGGCCCCTCGCCTGGCGCAAGGCCCAACTCCGCGCGCTGCGCCGCCTGTTGGTCGAGCAGGAGGCCACCTTCGCGGCCGCCCTCCAGGCCGACCTCGGCAAGAGCGCCGCCGAGGCGTACACCACCGAGATCGGCCTCACGATCAACGAGATCGACCACACCCTGCGCCACCTGGACAGCTGGCTGCGCCCGCGCCGCATCCCGGTGCCGCTCGCGCTGCAGCCCGCCCGGGCCCGTACGGTCCGCGAACCGCTGGGCACCGTGCTGATCATCAGCCCGTGGAACTACCCGCTGCAGCTGGCCCTCGCCCCGCTGGTCGGCGCACTCGCCGCGGGCAACTGCGCGGTGGTCAAGCCCAGCGAACTCGCCCCCGCCACCTCGGCCGCCATCGCCCACTGGCTGCCCCGCACGCTCGACCGGCAGGCCGTCGCCGTCGTCGAGGGCGGCGTGCCGGAGACCACCGCCCTGCTGGAACAGCGCTTCGACCACGTCTTCTACACCGGCAACGGCACCGTCGCCCGCATCGTGATGACCGCCGCCGCCCGCCACCTCACCCCGGTCACCCTCGAACTGGGCGGCAAGAGCCCCGTCGTCGTCGAACCCGGCACCGACCTCGCCACGGCCGCCCGCCGGATCGTCTGGGGCAAGTTCATGAACGCCGGCCAGACCTGCGTCGCCCCCGACTACGTCCTCGCCATCGGCGACACCGCGACCGCACTCGAAGCCCACCTCACCGCCGCCATCCGCGGGATGTACGGCACCGACCCGGCCGACAGCCCCGACTACGGCCGCATCGTCAACGAGCGCCACTTCGACCGCCTGACCGCCCTGCTCTCCGACGGCCGCCTCGTCACCGGCGGCGACCACGACCGCGCCGACCGCTACCTCGCCCCGACCGTCCTCGCCGACGTCGACCCGGACGCCCCGGTGATGCGGGAGGAGATCTTCGGGCCCGTCCTGCCGATCATCCGCGTCCCCGACCTCGACGCCGCGATCGCCTTCATCACCGCCCGCGACAAGCCCCTCGCCCTCTACGCCTTCACCTCCTCGGCCGCGACCAAGCGCCGCCTCATCACCGCCACCTCCTCCGGCGCCCTCGCCTTCGGCGTCCCCAACGCCCACATAGCCGTCCCCGGCCTCCCCTTCGGCGGCGTCGGCGAAAGCGGCCTCGGTCGCTACCACGGCGCCCACTCCGTCGACACCTTCAGCCACACCAAGTCCGTCCTCGACAAGCCCCTGCTCGCCGACCCCCTCCGCCCGGCCTACCCGCCCTTCACCCCGCTCAAGTCCCGCCTCCTGCGCCGCCTTCTCTGACCGCACGAAACCGCCCCCGGGAAAGCCGCTGGCCCGTTCCCGGCCGCCTGCCTCCAGGGCCGCTAACCCCCCTCCCGCCCCCGGAAGGCCCGGCGGTACTCCCTCGGCGCCACGCCCACCCGTGAGACGAACACCGGCCGCAGCGACACCGCCGAGGCGAAACCGCAGCTCGTCGCCACGGTGTCGACCGGCAGGTCCGTCTCCTCCAGGAGGCGTTGGGCGGTGAGGATCCGCTGGTCGAGGAGCCAGCGCAGCGGGGTGGTGCCGGTGGTGGTGGTGAAGTGGCGGGCGAAGGTCCGTTCGGACATCAGGGCCGCGGCGGCCATCCGGCGGACGGTCCAGGGGGTGTCGAGGGAGGCGAGGATCTCGGCGCGGACGCGGGCGAGCGGGTTGTCCTCGTCGACCGGAGGCACCGGGCTGGGGATGAACTGGGCCTGGCCGCCGGCCCGGAAGGGGGCGGTGACCATGGCGCGGGCGATGGCGGCGGCGGTCTGCTGGCCGTGGGCGGTGCGGACGAGGTGGAGGCAGAGGTCGATGCCCGCCGCGACGCCGGCCGAGGTCCACAGGCCGTCGCCGCCGGTGAACAGCACCTCGGGGCGTACGGTCACCGCCGGGTGGCGGCGGGCGAGTTCGGGGGCGAGGGCCCAGTGGGTGGTGGCCTCGCGGCCGTCGAGCAGTCCGGCCTCCGCGAGGACGAAGGCGCCCGCGCAGAGGGAGGCGAGGGGGACGCCGGCGGAGGCGACGTCCCGCAGGGCGGCCAGGACTTCCGGGGGCCGCCGGGCGGCTGGGTCCTCGACGCCCGGGACCACCACCAGGTCGCAGGTCGCCAGCGCCTCCAGCCCGAGGTCGGGGACCCGTTCCAGCCCGCCGCCCAGCCGCACCCGGGCCCCGGCCGGGCCGCAGACCCGCAGGTCGAAGGCGGGCACGCCGGGCCGGGTGGCCCGGTTCGCCCACACCTCGCCGATCACCGCGTAGTCGAAGGCCCGTACGCCGTCGAAGATCAGGCAGCCCACAGTTCGCATGGCAGGAACCTATCGATGAGTGGCATTCCTGCCCATCACCGTCCCCCGCCGGCGGCCAGCACGATGGACCCATGACGAACACCGACGCCTTCGACGCCCCGCTCACGCTCGACCCCGACGCCGTCCTGCTCCTCATCGACGTCCAACGGGGCTTCGAGGACCAGGACTTCTGGGGCCCGCGCGACAACCCGGAGGCCGAGCAGCGGATGGCCGAGCTGATCGCGGCCTGGCAGGCGACCGGCCGCCCGATCGTCACCGTGCAGCACGCCTCCCCGGTCGGGCCGCTGGTCGAGGGCACGCCTGGTTACGCACTCAAGGACTTCGTCGCCGGGATCACCCCCGAGCTGCACATCACCAAGACCGTGAACAGCGCCTTCTACGGCACCCCCGACCTGCACACCTGGCTCCAGGAGCGCGGCACCCGGCAGCTGGTGATCACCGGGATCATCACCAACGTGTGCAACGAGACCACCGCCCGGATGGCCGGCAACCTCGGCTACGACGCGATCTTCCCGACCGACGCCATGCACTCCTTCGACATGACCGGCCCCGACGGCACCACCGTCCCCGCCGCCGACCTGGCCCGCGCCACCGCGACCACCCTGCACGCGATGCGCTTCGCCAAGGTGGTCACGACGCAGACCGTCCTCGACGCCGCGAACGAAGGCCCTACGGCCTGAAGATCGGCTCGTACGCGTTGCCCTCCACCGCGTTGAGCAGCGTGTACGACGGCCCGAAGCCGAAGGCGACCTCCCGCAGCCGCGCCAACGCCTCGGCCACGGTGGGCACTTCGAGCCCGATCGCGGCGGCGGCCGCGTCCCGGTCGGCGAGCAGGTCGGGCTCGTCCTCCAGGTAGTCCTCGGCCGCTTCCGCGCTCTCCTCCTCGGTGAGCCGCACGCAGTCCCGCCACCACGGCACCGCGAGCAGCAGCCGGACCATCTCCTCCAGCCCGACCGCCATCAGTGCCGCACCGCCCTCGGAGTCGGCGTAGAGGACGGGCCGCTCGTCGCCGCCCTCGCCGCACAGGAAGAAGGTGCCGCCTCCACCGCACTTGGCCACCTCCTCCAGGGCCTCCCCGGAGGCGAGCACGACCTCCTCCACGTGCGAGTAGGCGTCGAGGGAGAAGTCCCCCGGCCAGAGCAGGTAGTCGACGGTGGCGGGGGTGGCCCGGAGGCGCTGGAGGAACGACATGGCGGTCACCCTACGAGGCCTGAAGGACAGTTCGAGCCGCCGGCCGCTCGGCCGGGGGTTGCTCTCCGGCCGTCCCCGCTGTTGGGTGGCTCTGCTGACCTGACCCGAGGCGACCAAGGAATGTGACACGGTGGACGACAGATCTGCCCGGACCGCGCTCTTCGAGGAGCACCGACCGCACCTGCGCGCGGTCGCGTACCGGATGCTCGGCTCGATCAGCGAGGCCGAGGACGCGCTCCAGGACGCCTGGCTGCGGTACGACCGCACCGACACCGGTGCGGTGGGCAACCTCGGCGGCTGGCTGACCACGGTGGTCTCCCGGGTGTGCCTGAACATGCTTCGCGACCGCGCCGCGCGCCGCGAGGAGCCGCTGCAGCCGACCGGACCGGACGGCGCGAGCGGCCCCGAGCGCATCCCGGACCCGCTGCTGCGGCGCGAGGGGGTGGTCGACCCGGAGCAGGAGGTGATGCTCGCGGACTCGGTCGGCCTGGCGCTGATGGTGGTGATGGAGTCGCTGTCGCCCGCCGAGCGGGTCGCCTTCGTGCTGCACGACCTGTTCGCGGTGCCCTTCGAGGAGATCGCCCCGCTGATCGAGAAGACCTCGGCCGCGACCCGCCAGCTGGCCAGCCGGGCCCGCCGCAAGGTGCAGGGCCAGGCGCCCGCACCCGACCCGGACCTCGGCCGCCAGCGCCTCGCCGTGGACGCGTTCTTCGCCGCCGCCCGCAAGGGCGACCTGGACGCCCTGCTCGCGGTGCTCGACCCGGACGTGGTGCTGCGCTCGGACGGCGGGGCCGGACAGGCCCGGCACACCGTGGTGCTCACCGGCGCCGCGACGGTCGCGGGGCAGGCCGTCCTGTGGGGCAAGCTGTCGCCGTTCGCCCGCCCGGCGCTGGTCAACGGCACCGCGGGCGCGGTGGTCATCGGCGACAACGGCCGGGCGCTGTCGATCATGGCGTTCACCGTCGTGGACGGCGCGGTCGCCGCGATCGACGTGCTCCTCGACCCGGAGCGGCTGGCCTCCTTCGACCTCTCGGCCTTCCGGGACTGAGCCTCACCGGCGGGGGGGGGCGGGGGGGGGGGCGCCCCCCCCCCCCCCCCCGCCGCCCCCCGCCCCCCCCCCGGGGGGGGGGGGGGGGGGGCCCCCCCCCCCCCCGCCGCACCCAGCGCAGCGACGGCCCCGGCCTGACGAAACGTCACCAGCCCTGTGTGCGCACCCAGTCCGCGAGGTGCCGGGCGCAGTCGTCGACCGACTCCCGCCAGGTGTGCGCGGCACCGTCCCCGGCCTCGTCGCTGACGTACTTGACCAGCCGCACCGGCACCCCGGCCCGGTGGGCGACGGTGGCGACGGCGTAGCCCTCCATGTCGACCAGGTCGGCGTGCTCGGCCAGCCGCTCCTTGGCCGCCGGGGAGTCGACGAACAGGTCGCCGGTGGCCAGCACCGGGCCGTCGCCCCTGCCGACGACCAGCGGGGCGCCGTAGCTGCGGCCGGTCAGGATCTGCAGGGCCTCGCTGTTCAGGTCGTGCTGGATCACCTGGACGACGTGGTGGATGCCCTCCCAGCCGGGGCGCAGCGCGCCGGCGGTGCCGAGGTTGATCACCTCGGAGGGCTGCTCGCCCCGGGCGAGCACGGTGGCCAGGGCCGCGGTGGCGTTGACCTTCCCGATCCCGGTGAGCAGCACGGGCAGCCGGTCGTCGAGGTGGGCGGCCTCCTCGCGGACCGCGACGACGAGCAGCGGGCGGTCGGGCGAGATCGTTCCAAGCAGTCGCATGGGGCCCATGGTACGGAGGGGCGGGCTGGCCGCACCCGGGACCAGCGCGGCGCGGAACCGCGCGGGGCACCGCCCGCGTCGCACGGATCGCCACCTCCGCGCATGACCGGCACGAACTGTACGAGCGGTGCGAACGGTGCGAACGGTGCGAACGGTGCGAGCCGTTGTCGGAGCGTGCGGAAACCGTGCACGACATGCTCAAGATCGGCGCAAGTCAGGTGTGGCCGAAGGGAGTCACGGCCATACTGCTGCCATCGGTCGGGCCCCGGGTGTCGGGCCGGCCCCAGGGGAGGATGAGGCGGGTGGCAACACCAGTAGGCAACAGCGCACCGGGCGCCACGTTCCCGGCGCGGCCGAGCGCGCCATCGGCCGCACCGGGGGCGGCGGCAGCGGGGTCGGGCGCGGCTCCGCCCGGTTCTCCCGTCCCCAGACCGGCCGGTGCGTCCACGAAGCACTACGAGCCGAGCGCGCCCGAGCGCGGCGTACGCGCCCGACTGGCGAAGGCCACCCGCACGCCCCCGGGCCGGCTGCGGCTGGCCGGGGTGGTGCTCGCGGTGCTCACCGTGGCCTTCGGCGGGCTCACCGCCTGGCAGTTGGAGACCAGGGCGTCGGCCGCCGACCGGGTGGTTTCGTACAGCCAGCCGCTGAGCCGGGACGCGGCCGAGATCCACCGCTCGCTGGCCGACGCCGCCACCACCGCGGCCTCCGGCTTCCTGCTGGCCGGCACCGAGCCCAAGGACGTCCGGGCCCGCTACGAGCAGGACCTCGCCCAGGCCGCCAAGCTGGTCTCCCAGGCCGCCGCCCGGACCACCTCGACCTCCCCGGCACAGGCCTCACTCTCCCGGCTGAACCAGCAACTCCCGGTGTACGCCGGTCTGGTGGAATCCGCGCGGGCCGACAACCGGCAGGGCATCCCGCTCGGCGGCGCCTACCTGCGGTACGCCTCCGAGCAGATGCAGACCGTGCTGCTGCCGGCCGCCGCCGAGCTGAACACCATCGAGAACCACGAACTGGTGGTCGACTACGCCGCGGCGCAGTCGACGCCCTGGGGCGCGTACGTCCTGGCGGTGCTCACCCTGGCCGCGCTGGGCTGGGTGCAGCTGACCCTGTTCCGCCGCACCAACCGGGTGTTCAACATCGGCCTGCTGGGCGCCACCGCCGCCGTGCTGGCCGGCACGCTCTGGCTCGCCGTGGCCGGACTGACCACCGGTGCGGCGCTGAAGAAGAGCGACCTCGAAGGGGCGTTCCCGCTGCAGGCCCTCAACTCGGCCCGGGTGGACGTGCTGACCGCCCGGCTGGCGGAGAACCTGAACCTGGTCGCGCGCGGCTCCACCGCCACCTACGCCAACCAGTACGCGGACGTCACCAAGCGCCTGGCCGGGAAGGCCGACAAGAGCACCCCGATGCGCGACCGGGCCGGCACGCTCTCCAACGCGCTGATTCTCGCCCCCGCCGCCGCGCGCCAGTCCCTGGCCACGGCGGCGGACCAGTACGACGTCTGGCAGGACCGGTACCGCGCCGCGCGCACGGCCGAGGTCGACAACGCCGACTACCAGGGTGCCCTGAACGCGACGGTGTCCGCCACCGACAGCACCAGCACCGCCGACGCCGCCTTCAACGCCACCGACCGGGCGCTCGCCCAGGCCGCCGACGCCGAGCAGGCCCGGTTCACGGCCTCCGCCGAGGGCACCGCCGGGGATCTCCGGCTGGCGGCCGGCGCCGCCGCGGTGCTCGGCCTGGTGGCCGCGGCCGCCGCGCTGCGCGGCCTGGGCCGACGACTCGCCGAGTACCGGTAGAGGGGAACGGAACGATGCGCACCACGACCGTACCGACCAGGAGCGCCGCGGCCCTGGCCGCGCTGGCCGCCTGCGCGGCCGTGCTCGGCGGGGGCGGCCCCTCCGGCGCCGCACCTGCCGCCGCGACCTCCGCACCGGCCTCCGCGCCGCAGGCCGTCCAGCAGTCCCAGGACCAGTCCGACACCTGCGACATCTACAGCAGCGTGCCGCCGAGTTCGGCGGACGGCCCGGCGGTGAAGGCCATCAAGGCCAAGCGCAGCCTGGTGATCGGCGTCGACCAGAACAGCTACCGCTGGGGCGCCCGCAACCCGAACACCGGCCAGATCGAGGGCTTCGACATCGACCTGGCCCGGGCGATCGGCACCGCCATCATGGGTGACCCGGACAAGGTGGTGCTCAAGCCGGTGGCCACCGCCGACCGGGTCGACGCGGTGCAGAAGGGCCGGGTCGACCTGATCGTCCGCACGATGACCGTCAACTGCGCGCGGATGGAGCAAGTCGCCTTCTCCAAGCCGTACTTCAGCATCTCCCAGCGGGTGCTGGTGCCGAAGACCTCCCCGGCGAAGAACCTGGACGAGGCGATCGGCCACAAGAACGTCTGCGTGGCCAAGGGCTCGACCGCCGCCGACGTGATGGACCCGGCCAAGGGCGCCAAGAAGGACGCCAAGGCCCAACTGACCGTGATGGAGAACCAGCTGGACTGCCTGGTCCTGATGCAGCTCGGCAAGGTCGACGCCACCATGACCGACGACGGCCTGGCGGCCGGTCAGGCGGCGCAGGACCAGACCGTGCGGATCGTGGACGGCGACGTGCAGCCCGAGGTGATCGGCGTCGCCATGTTCAAGAACAGCCCGGACCTCACCGCGCGGGTCAACCAGGTGCTGGCCGACTACCACACCAGCGGCGAGTGGGGGCGCAGCTACGACCGCTGGCTGAAGCCGTACATGCTCAACGACGCCGAGCACTACTGGCCCGTCCCGCACTGAGCGGCGCGGCGCCGCATCGGGTACGGACCAGTGCGGACGCGGGGTGTTGACGCCGTCTTGACGCCCCGCGCCCGCACCGCCCGAACGCCCACCGGCTAGGGTTCGGGACGATCACCACGGGGAGACCGGTGGTGGACACGGGGGTTGTCGTGGGACCGCCCGTCGCACGCGACGGCGGCCCGCGCGAGGAAGGAAGGACACCGCGGTGGCGGCATCGGCTGGCCCGGTACTGAGCCGGGAGGAGGTGGACCGCGCGCTCGCGCGCCTCGGCGCGGAGCGGGACGCGGTCGAGTCGGCGCTGCTCGCCCTGCAGGACCATCCGGGCCTGCGGCTGCTGGACGGCGCCGAACTGACCGGGCGCACCCTGGAGCGCTGGTCCGTCGCCGGCAAGGGCCTTCCGCTGCTCTGGGCGCTGTTCGACCGCTACTCCGAGGCGCTCGCCTCGGCCCGCGCGGTCCGGGCCCGCAAGGCCAAGCCCGGCGGCCCCGAACTCGCCGAGCTGAGCGAGCTGCTGACCGGAGAGGCGGTGACCGTCCCGGGCGGCGCGCTGCCGGACGGGCCGCAACTGCTGGGCGCGCCCGCCAAGCTGGTCGAACGGGTCAGCCTGGACGCGCTGATGGCCCGGATGAACTCCTGGTACGCCACCGTGCTGGAGGTGGTCAGCGCCGCCGACGCGGTCTGGTCGGCGCTGCCGGCCCGGATCGACCTGCTGCTGGCCGAGCTGCACCGGGTGCGGACCCTGGCGGCCTCGCTCGGCGTGCGCACCGGCAGCCACCCGCTGGGCGACGACCTGGCCGGGCTGGGCCGCGACCTCACCGAGCTGCGCACCGAGGTCCGCCAGGACCCGCTGGCGCTGTGGCGCCCGGCCCGGGTGCCCGCCCAGCGCGGCACGGTGCCCGAGGGCGAGGCCTTCGCCACCCCGTCCGGGGTGGTGGACACCGAGCGCTTCGACCGGGCCGGGCGGGCGCTGGACGGCGTCCGGCTGGAGCTGGAGAACCTGCTGCGGCTGCGCGACGACGCCGAGGAGCGCCTCCAGGGCGTCGGCGACCTGCTCCAGCGGGCCGACGCCACCCTGGCCGAGGCCCGCCGGGCGCGCGGCGAGGTGCTGGCGAAGATAGCCTCCAGCGACGTCCCGGCCGTGCCCGGCCCGGCCTCGGCGCTGCGCGAACGGATCGTCACCGCGCTGGAGCTGCGCCAGGGCGGGCAATGGGGCCGGCTGGCGCCGCTGCTGGACGCACTGGAGGACGCCGCCGCCAAGGAGCTGGCCCGGGCCCGGCAGTCGCTCACCGAGGTCACCCAGCCGCTGGCCGTCCGGGCCGAACTGCGCGGCCGGCTGGACGCCTACAAGGCGATGGCGGCCCGGATGCGGGTCGCCGAGGACCCGGAAGTGATCGAGCGGTACGAGAAGGCGCGCTGGCTGCTGTGGAGCGCGCCCTGCGACCTGCGGGCGGCGGCCGCCGCGGTGGCCCGCTTCCAGCAGTCACTGCGCCCGGCCCAGGCCGAGGCCTCCGAGGGCGCGCAGGCACACCAGGCGGCCGGCCAGACGCCGGTCGACGGACAGGTACAGGGGGGCTGAGGTTGATGGGCGAGGCATGCGTACGGCCGGACTGCTCCGGCAGCGGCAGGATCGACGCCGACGGCTACTGCGACGAGTGCGGGCTGGCCCCGGCGGGGACCTCCACGGTGGCCCCCACGGGCACCACCGGAACGACGGCGCCCCCGCCGACCGCCGCCGGCCCCGGCTCCCCGTGCCCGCGGGACTGCGCGGGCACCATCGACGCGGACGGCTACTGCGACGACTGCGGGCTGACCCCGCCCGGCGCCGACACCGGCGTCACCCAGCCCTACGTCCCGTCCGCCCGGGTCAACCCGGACTCCGCCCGCAGCGGCTCGATCCGCTCGCTGTCGGCCCGCACCGGCTCCGCCCGCTCGATGTCCGGCCGCTCCCGCTCGCACCGCTCGACCCGCACCGGCAGCAGCCGCTCGGTCTCGGTGCGCTCCACCCGGGGCAGCGTCAGCGCGGGCACCCGCAACCGGCTGGGCGCCGGCCTGGTCACCGTGCCGACGGTGGCGACGGCCGACCCGGCGAAGGCGGTGCTGGAGAACCCCGAGGTCCCCGAGCGCAAGCGGTACTGCTCCAAGTGCGAGACCCCGGTGGGCCGGGAGAAGAACGGCCGCCCGGGCCGTCCGGACGGCTTCTGCACCAAGTGCGGCACGCCGTACTCCTTCACGCCCAAGCTGCGCCGCGGCGACCTGGTCGGCGGGCAGTACGAGGTGGTCGGCTGCCTGGCGCACGGCGGGCTCGGCTGGATCTACCTGGCGGTGGACCGGCGGGTCAACGACAAGTGGGTGGTGCTCAAGGGCCTGCTGGACACCGGGGACGAGGACGCGCTCGCCGCGGCCGTCGCCGAGCGGCGCTTCCTGGCCGAGGTGGACCACCCGAACATCGTCCGGATCATCAACTTCGCCGAGCACCCGGACCTGCGCACCGGCTCCACCGACGGCTACATCGTGATGGAGTTCGTCGGCGGCAAGTCGCTCAAGGACATCGCCAACGACCGCCGCACCCCGGACGGCCGGCGCGAGCCGCTGCCGGTCGAGCAGGCGATCGCGTACGCCCTGGAAGCGCTGCCCGCGCTGGGCTACCTGCACGGCCGCGGCCTGGTCTACTGCGACTTCAAGATCGACAACGTGATCCAGAGCGGCGACACGCTCAAGGTCATCGACATGGGCGCGGTCCGCCGCTTCGACGACGACGGCCCGATCTACGGCACCATCGGCTACCAGGCCCCGGAGATCGCCACCGACGGCCCCTCCCCCGCCTCGGACCTCTACACCGTGGCCCGCACCCTCGCGGTGCTCACCTTCGACTTCCAGGGCTACAGCACCACCTACCGCGACTCGCTGCCCGGCCCCGAGGACGTCGAGGTCTTCGCCAAGTACGAGTCGTACTACCGTTTCCTGGTCCGCGCCACCGACCCGGACCCGGCCCGCCGCTTCTCCTCCGCCGAGGAGATGGCCGACCAGCTCACCGGCGTCCTGCGGGAGATCCTGGCCCTCCAGGACGACCGGCCCCGGCCCGCACCGTCCACCCTGTTCGGCCCCGAACTGCGCGTCGTCGACACCGAGTTGGTGCTGCCCACCGCCCAGCCCGGGCAGCTCCGGGTGGCCGACCTGGACCCGTCGGCCGCCGCCCTCGCCCTGCCCGTCCCCCGGGTCGACCCGGGGGACCCCAACGCCGGCTTCCTCGCCGCCCTGCTCGCCACCGACCCCGAGGAGGCGCTTGTCGCCCTGGGCGGCGCCCCCGCCGTCTCGATCGAGAGCCGGCTGCGCGAGCTGCGCGCCCTGCTCGAACTCGGCCGCCACGGCACGGCCGTGAAGAAACTGGCCGAGCTGGAGCACGACCACCCGGACGACTGGCGGGTGGTCTGGTACCGCGGCCTGGCCGCCCTGGTCGGGGCCACGCCCCGAGCCGAGGGGCAGGAGCGCCCGGAGGCGAGCGGGCGGGTCACCAGCCTCCGGGCCGCCGCCGAGGCCTTCGACGCGGTCTACGACGCCTTCCCCGGCGAGGCCGCGCCCAAGCTCGCCCTCGCCATCTGCGCCGAACTGCTCGGCGACGGCGGCGACGCGGCCGAGTTCTACCGCCTGGTGTGGACCACCGACCACGCCTACCTGAGCGCCGCCTTCGGCCTCGCCCGGGTCCGCCTCGCCGAGGACGACCGGGCCGCCGCGGTGCGCGTGCTGGAGTCCGTCCCGGCCACCTCCAGCCAGTACACCGCCGCCCGGATCGCCGCCGTCCGCGCCCGGCTGCGCGAACGGGCCGCCACCGACCCGCTCGCCGCCGACCTCGCCGCCGGCTCCGACCAGCTGACCGCGCTGCGGCTGGACGACCGCCGCCGCGAGGAGCTCTCCGTCGAGGTGCTCGGCGCGGCCCTCGGCTGGGTCGGCGCCGGTTCGGCCGGTGCGCGGCAGGGCTCCGACCTGGTGGTACTGGGACGTCCCGCGGTGGAGCGGGAACTGCGCTTCGCCCTGGAACAGTCCTACCGGGTACTCGCCCGGTTGGCCGACCGGGCCGAGACCAGGATCGAGATGGTGGAACGGGCCAACCGGGCCCGCCCCAGGACGTGGGTGTAGCCGATGCCGCAGCAGACCGAGTGCCCGAGCTGTTCCGAGCCGATGGACCCCGACGACGCCTTCTGCGGGCGCTGCGGGACCGGCCGGGACGGCCGGGCGGCCCCGGGCGCGATGCCCGCCGGCTGGGCCGCCGCCCGCGGTGAGGCCGTCCCGTCGCAGCGCGGGCCGGTCTGCGTGAACTGCGGGCAGCCGCAGGTCACCGAGGACGGCTACTGCGAGGGCTGCGGCAGCGCCCAGCCGCGCCCGCGCGACCACATGGAGAAGGCCCTCGCGGGCGTCGCCGGGGTCAGCGACCGCGGCGTGCGCCACCACCGCAACGAGGACTCCTTCACCGTCGCCGCCACCTCCCTGCCCGGCGGGGAGCCGGTCGTGGTCGCCGTGGTGTGCGACGGCGTCTCCTCCTCCGACCGGCCGGACGAGGCCTCGGAGACCGCCGTCGACGCCGCCTCGGAGTCCCTGCTGACCTCGCTGGAGGCCGGCCGGGCTCCGGAGGAGGCGATGCGCGCGGCCGTCGCCGACGCCGCCAAGGCCGTCGCCGACCTCGCCACCGACGGCGCCGGGCCCGCCCGCCCCGACCTCAACGCGCCCGCCTGCACCTTCGTCAGCGCCATAGCGGCGGGCGGCCGGATCACCATCGGCTGGGTGGGCGACACCCGGGCGTACTGGATCCCGGACGACCGCGCCACCGCCGTCCCCTTCCGGCTCACCCAGGACGACTCCTGGGCGGCCCGGATGGTCGAGGCCAGGCTGATGGGCGAGGCCGAGGCGTACGCCGACCCGCGCGCCCACGCGATCACCGGCTGGCTCGGCGCCGACGCCGAGGAGGTCGTGCCGCACACCCTCGACTTCACCCCGCACGTCCCCGGGGTGCTGCTGATCTGCACCGACGGGCTGTGGAACTACGCCGAGGCGGCCACCGACCTGGCGTACTTCGTCCGGCCGGACGCCCGCACCGAGCCGCTCGCGGCGGCGCAGACCCTGGTGAAGTTCGCGGTCGCGGCCGGCGGGCACGACAACATCACCGTCGCGGTGCTGCCGATCGACCCGCCGGCGGTCTCCGTCGAGGAGGTCGAGGAGACGCCCACCGCGCTGGACCTGAAGGTGATCACCCCGGCCGAGGCCAGGGCCGTCCTCGCGGGCGCCGCGGCGCACACTCCCGCGGGCGCACCCGAGGACGACCCGGACTACGAGCCGACCCTGCCGGACCTCCCGGTGATCGGCTCCCCCGCCGCCCCGCTGCCCTCGGTCCCGACCGCCCCGGCCGCCCCGCCGGCGCCGCCCGCACCGCCGACGGCTCCCCCGGCCCCGCCCGCGCCGCCCGTCTCGCCGCCCGTCCCGCCGCAGCCGCCGCACCCGCCGACGGCCTGACCGGCCGTCCGCGCGCCCGGCCCGACGGCCCGACGGCCCTCGTCCGCCGGACTGCCGGACCGCCCCACCGACCCGATCGCATCCACCCCTCACCCGACGGGAGCCACCGCCCCATGGCAACACTGGCGAAGCCGAACCTGCCCAGGTTCGACGTGGAGATCTTCCAGAACGAGTACCTGGCCGACGGCGCCCGCGAGGTGAACGCCATCGTCACCGTCACCTCCACCGGCGGCGGCACCTCCGGCGGCCGCCCGCTCGGGATCACCGACGCCGGTCCGCAGCGCGGCGACGCCGACGCGGCCGTGGTGATCCTGGTCGACTGCTCGGGCTCGATGGACTACCCCAAGACCAAGATCAACGGTGCCCGCGAGGCCACCGCCGCCGCCATCGACGCCCTGCGCGACGGCACCGCCTTCGCCGTGGTGGCCGGCACCCACGAGGCCCGTGACATCTACCCCGGCGACGGCACCCTGGCGACCGCCTCGCCGAGCACCCGGGAGCAGGCCAAGGAGTCGCTGCGCCGCCTCACCGCGGCCGGCGGCACCGCGATGGGCACCTGGCTGGCCAAGGCCGACAAGCTCTTCCTCACCCGCCGCGACATCGCCATCCGGCACGCCATCCTGCTCACCGACGGCAACAACGAGCACGAGTCGGCGGAGGACCTGGCCCGCAACATCGAGCGGGTCACCGGCCACTTCACCGCCGACTGCCGCGGCGTCGGCACCGACTGGCGGATCGACGAGCTGCGCAAGATCTCCTCGGCGCTGCTCGGCACCACCGACATCGTCGCCGAGCCCTCCGGCCTCGCCGAGGACTTCCGCTCGATGATGACCGGCGCGATGGGCAAGCAGGTCGCCGACGTCGCCCTGCGGATCTGGACCCCGGCCAACGCCACGGTGAAGTTCGTCAAGCAGGTCGCCCCCGCGGTCGAGGACCTCACCGGACGCCGCGCCGAGGCCGGCCCCCGGGCCGGCGACTACCCGACCGGCTCCTGGGGCGACGAGAGCCGCGATTACCACGTCTGCGTCGAGGTCCCGGCCGCCTCGGTCGGCAACGAGATGCTCGCCGCCCGGGTCAGCCTGGTGCTGCCCCCGCAGGTCGGCGGCGGCGCCCCCGAAGTGCTCAGCCAGGGCCTGGTCAAGGCGGTCTGGACGGACGACCTGGCCTCCTCCACCCGGATCAGCCCGCAGGTCGCCCACTACACCGGGCAGGCCGAGCTCGCCTCCTCGATCCAGGAGGGCCTGGAGGCCCACCGCGCCGGGGACGTCGACACCGCCACCGCCAAGCTGGGCGCCGCCGTCCGGATCGCCCACGCGACCGGGAACGACGGGACGTACAAGCTGCTGCAGAAGGTGGTGGACGTGGTCGACCCGAAGGAGGGTACGGTTCGGTTCCGTAAGAACGTGAGCGAGGCCGACTCGATGACCCTTGAGACCCGGTCGACCAAGACGGTACGTGTGAAGAAGTGACCGCGAAGTGACCGCTGAAGACGTGATCGGGCCGACCGCCCGGCGCGACGCCGCGCCGCACCGGCCCGAAACGAGGGGGACCTGATGCCGATCTGCCCGAGGGGCCACGAGTCGCAGGCCGAGGACTGGTGCGACTTCTGCGGCTTCCCGATGACTCCGCCGGTCCCGACGCCCGGCGCCCACGGGGGCTACCCGGGAGCGCCCGGCGCCGACCCCACGCCCGGCGCACCCGCCGGGCACCCGCAGCACGGCGGTGCGCCCTACGGTGCGCCGCCTCCACCGCCCGGGGCCGTCCCGCCGCCCCCGCCCGGCGCCTACCCGCCGCCGGGTGGCGCGTTCCCGCCGCCCGGGGCCGTCCCGCCCCCGCCGCCGCAGGGCCTCACCGAGGGTCTGGCCGTCTGCCCGATCTGCCGCAGCCCGCAGACCGGCCGGTTCTGCGAGGAGTGCGGCTACGACTACGAGCTGTCCACGCCCTCGCGCCGACAGGTGCCGGCCGGCGGGGCGCCCGCGCCCGCCCCCGGTCCGGCGCAGCCCCCGCCGCTGAACATCCCGGCGGCCTACGGCGGCACCGCGCAGCCTCCGCAGGCCCCGCCCGTCCCGCCGCAGCCGCAGCCGCAGCCCCACCAGCCGTCGGCCCCGGAGTACCCGCACACCTACGGCTACCCTCCGCCGGAGGGCGCCTTCCCGGAGGCCCCGGTGCGCGAGGACTCCGGCCCGGTGTACGCCCAGCCGGCCGGCCCCGGCCCGAACAACCGCGGCGGCGACTTCGGCACGTCCTTCCACCTGGCCCCGCCGCAGCCCCAGCCGGGGGCCCAGCCGGAGCCCGTCCCGGCCGAACCGGTCCGGGCCAACTGGATCGCGGTGGTCTCGGCCGACCGCGACTACTTCACCGACATGATGGCCCGCAGCGGCCCCGAGGCGGCCGGCCTGTTCTTCCCGCCGTACTGCCCCGAGCGCCGCATCCCGCTGACCGGCCGCGGCCAGCTGCGGATCGGCCGGCGCAGCCAGCACCGGGGCACCGTCCCGGAGATCGACCTGTCGGTGCCGCCGGAGGATCCGGGCGCCTCGCACCAGCACGCGCTGCTCGCCGAACAGGCGGACGGCAGCTGGGTACTGGTGGACCAGGACTCGACCAACGGCACCACCGTGAACGGCGGCGCGGAACCGATCTCCCCGCACACCGCCGTACCACTGAACGACGGCGACCGGATCCACATCGGCGCCTGGACGACGATCACGGTGCACCGCGCCTGACCTGCACTTTGAGGCCTCGTCAGTGACAACTCCGGCCGGGCCGAGCGGAATTCAACATTTCGCCCGGCCCGGTTTTCTTCCGCCTTCCTCAGGAAATCCACAAATCCCCGTCCCCGGTGTGCACAAGACGCCCCGAAACCCCTATTCTCTGGCCTCATGACTGCTGCTATATCCGCTGACGGCATCCGCCAGCGGTACGGGGATGTGCAGGCCGTCGACGGGGTGTCGTTCACTGTCGAGGCCGGCGAGTTCTACGGGATCCTGGGCCCCAACGGGGCCGGGAAGACCACCACCATGGAGATCCTGGAAGGGGTCCGCAAGCCCGACGAGGGCCGGGTCGAACTGCTGGGGATGTCGCCCTGGCCGCGGAATCCGAAACTGCTGCCGCGGATCGGCGTGCAGTTCCAGGCCTCCGCCTTCTTCCGGAAACTGACGGCCCGGGAGACCATCCGCACCTTCGCGTCGTTCTACGGGGTCGGTCCCAAGCGGGCCGATGCGATGCTGGAGCGGGTCGGCCTCGCCGACAAGACCGAGACCCTCACCGACCAGATGTCCGGCGGCCAGGCCCAGCGACTGTCGATCGCCTGCGCTCTGGTCCACGACCCGGAGCTCGTCTTCCTGGACGAGCCCACCACCGGCCTCGACCCGCAGGCCCGCCGCAACCTCTGGGACCTCCTGCGGGACATCAACAACGAGGGCCGCACCGTTGTCCTGACCACCCACTACCTGGACGAGGCCGAGGTGCTCTGCGACCGGGTCTCGATCATGGACCACGGGAAGATCCTGCACACCGGCGCCCCGGCGGCGCTGATCCGCGAGATCGACGACACCGTCCGGATCAGCGTGGCCTCCGGCCAGCTGCCGGTCGAACGGGCCCGCGAGCTGCTGGCCGCGGCCGGCGCCGACGTCGCCACCCTGGAGGACGACACCGTCTCGCTCTCCGTCTCCACCCGCCTTCCGGCCCCGGTGCTCAGCGTGCTGGCCGAGCAGAACGCGCTGCGCGGCCTCGAAGTGCGCGGCGCCACCCTGGAGGACGTCTTCCTCCAGCTGACCGGACGGGAGTTCCGCGCATGACCGCAACCACCTCCACCGAGCCGAAGGCCCCCGCCCCGCGCGGCGGTTCGGCCGGCGCCGCCGACGGGCGGGAGCGGGTCAGCGCGTTCTGGAGCCTGTCCCGCGCGATGCTGCTCGGGATGAAGCGGGACCGCACCGCGACCTTCTTCATCCTGCTGTTCCCGCTGGTGTTCCTGGTCTTCTTCGGCAGCGTGACCAAGGGCAACAACAGCCCGCACGCCAAGGTGGCCCAGGTCGGCGCGGTGAAGCTGTTCGACTCGATTCAGGGCGAGGGCCGGACCGAGCTGGACAAGGTCCTCACCATCACCCGCACCGACGACGAGGCCGGCACGCTGGAGAAGGTCCGCAAGGGCGACTTCGACGCGATGATCACGCAGGGCCCGGACGGCAAGGTCGAGCTGCGCTACAGCGCCGCCGACCAGGTCCGCGCCGGAGCGCTCCAGGGCATCGTCAACTCGGTGGTCCAGAGCGCCAACCAGGCCGCCACCAAGCAGCCGCCGACCTTCGTGGTGGACGCCCAGCAGGTCGAGGACAAGTCGCTCAAGCCGATCCAGTTCCTCACCCCCGGCCTGCTCGGCTGGGCCGTCGCCACCGGCGCGGTGTTCGGCGCCGCGCTGACCCTGGTCGGCTGGCGCAAGTCCAAGGTGCTGCGCCGCCTTCGGCTGGCCCCGGTCAGCGCCGGTACGGTCGTCAGCTCCCGGATCGTGGTCTCGCTGCTGACCGCCTTCCTCCAGACCACCGTCTTCCTGGTGGTCGCGACCAGCTTCTTCGGGCTCAAGCTCACCGGCAACTGGTGGCTGATCCTCCCGCTGGTGGCCTGCGCGACGCTCGCCTTCATGTCCATCGGCCTGCTGGCCGGCTCGGTCGCCAAGACCGAGGAGGCGGCGAGCGGCATCTCCCAGCTCATCGTGCTGCCGATGTCCTTCCTGTCCGGCTCGTTCTTCCCGCTGGACGGCGCCCCGGGCTGGCTGAAGACCGTCTCCCAGGTCATGCCGCTGAAGCACCTGGTGTCGGCCGCCCAGTCCGTCCTGACCCGCGGCGGCGGCGTGATGGACGCCCTGCCCGCCATGGGCGGACTGCTGCTCTTCGCGGCCGTGTTCACCGGCATCGCCTGGAAGCTGTTCAAGTGGGAAGACGCCTGACCAAGGGCCCTTCCTTCTTGAACCCGCCCGGGGGAACGGATCGGTGTTGCCCACCGATCCGTTCCCCCGTGCCACTTGCCGGATCCTGCACGCGGCTCAGCAGTGTCAGTGGTGGCTGTTACGGTCGCCCTGGTTGTCGCTCTCGTTCGGGTGGGGGGTGTTCAGTGCGAAGGTTCGAGCCGCGTCCGGGGTTCGTGGTGCAGGCGTTCCGGTTCGCGTTGGACCCTGGTGTCGAGGCCGAGCGGCGGCTGAGGTCGCATTGTGGCGCGGCTCGCGCGGCTTTCAACTGGGCGGTGTGCTGGGTTGAGGCGTCGTGGTGGCAACGCAAGGCAGAGGCGTCGTACGGCATCGCCGAGGAGGATCTGACGCCGTGGCGGCCGTGGTCGTTGCCGGCACTGCGGAAGGTGTTCAACGAGGTCAAGAAGACCGACCCGCGTTTCGCCGACTGGTGGCGGGAGAACTCCAAAGAGGCGTACAGCACCGGCTTGGCGAACGCGGCGGCGGCGTTCGACAACTACGCGAAGGCCCGGCGCGGTGAGCGCAAGGGCAGGACGCTGGGGTTGCCGCGCTGTAAGTCCAAGCACATGGCGCGGCTGTCGTGTCGGTTCACCACCGGCGCGATCCGTGTGGAGCCGGATCGTCGGCATGTGACGTTGCCCCGGATCGGGACGGTACGTACGCACGAGTCCACACGGAAGCTGGAGCGCCGGATCGCGAACGGATCCGCCCGGGTCCTCTCGGCGACCGTCCGGCATGAGCGCGGTCGGTGGTTCGTCTGCTTCCAGGTCGAGATCCAGCGAGCGCAGCGTGCCCCGACGCGACCGGATGTGACGGTCGGCGTGGACCTCGGCGTGAAGTGCCTGGCTGTTCTCGCCGACAGCTGCGGCGAGGTCCGGCGCGTCCCCAACCCATGCCACTACGAGCAAGAGGTCCAGGTACTCAAGCGGCTGTCGCGCCGCGTCTCCCGACGTCAGGGGCCGGACCGGCGCACCGGACGGAAGCCGTCGAACGGATGGCTTGAGGCGAGCAAGGAGCTGGGCCGAGTCCACCACCGGGTGGCGAACCTCCGCATGGATGCGCTGCACAAGCTCACCTCGACCATCACCGCCGAGTACGGCACGGTGGTGGTCGAGGACCTGAACGTCGCCGGAATGCTCAGGAACCGGCGGCTGGCCCGCCGGATCGCCGACGCCGGGTTCGGCGAGATCCGGCGGCAGATCACCTACAAGACCGGATGGAACGGCAGGACCGTGGTGGTCGCCGACCGCTGGTTTCCGTCCTCCAAGGCCTGTTCCGGCTGCGGCGCGGTGAAAGCCAAGCTGCCGCTGCACGTCCGGACCTTCCACTGCGACGCCTGCGGCCTGGTCATCGACCGGGACGAGAACGCGGCACGCAACCTCGCCGCCCACGCGGTAACCCGCATCACTGGTACCGGAGTGGCCGGAGACCAGGGCGCGAAAGCGCCAAAACCCCGTGGAGCCGACCGCAAGACCCGCACCACCCGGCCCGGCCGCAAGGCCGGGCCGGGGCGGGCAGGTGGCGCAACCCCGCCGCACCAGCGGCAGAAGGAAACGGGAGACCGTCATCAGGACACCGCAGCGCAACTCGCGCTCTGGTGACACCGGTACGGACCTTCCGGGCGGAAACGCCCGGATTGCTGAGACTCCCAGAGATTCAAAGCAACGGTCGTACGCCTTTGGTCCCAGTGCACACTCCCGTCGGCGTCTGCGACCATGGTCGGGTGACAGAGATCGGACGAGGCACGTTCAGCGAGGAGACCTTCTTCGAGCAGGTCGGCGGCGAGCCGACCTTCCGGCTGTTGGCCCGGCGGTTCTACGAGGGCGTCGCCGAGGACGAGTTGCTGCGGCCGATGTACCCCGAGGAGGACCTCGGCCCGGCCGAGGAGCGGATGGCGCTGTTCCTGATGCAGTACTGGGGCGGCCCGCGCACCTACAGCGAGCAGCGCGGTCACCCGCGGCTGCGGATGCGGCACGCGCCGTTCAAGGTCGACAAGGCGGCGCACGACGCCTGGCTGACGCACATGCGGGCGGCCGTGGCCGGCCTGGAGCTGCCCGCCGAGCACGAGCGGCAGCTGCTGGACTACCTGACCTATGCCGCCGCCTCGATGATCAACACCCCGGGCTGAGCGGCCGCTCCTACCGCAGGGGGCTGAGCCCCAGCCCCGCGCCCGGCGCGGCCGCGGTCCGCACCACCACCGAGCCCGCCGGGGCGCTCAGCCGCAGCCAGCCGCCCGCCCGGTGCACCGAGAGCGGGGCGCCGGGCTTCAGGAAACCGATCACGTACGCGGCGTGCACCGCGCGCAGCGGCAGCTCCGGCAGCACCCCGACCGGCCGGGACCAGATCTCGTCCGCCAGCTGGTCCAGCACCGCGCGGGTGCGGTGGTGCGCCGGGACGGCCTCGCTGCGCTCGCGGAACTCCCGCACCCCGGCCATCAGTTCCGGGTAGACCTCGGCCACCGGCGGGGCCCCGACCGGCCGCCAGCCCGCCCGCGGCGGCAGCAGCCCGGCCCAGGCCGGGCCGGTCACCGGCCCGGGCAGCGCGACGGCGCCCGCCTCGCCGTCCACGCCCTCCAGCAACTGGCCCGCCGAGACGGTCAGGTCGACCGGCTCGTCCAGGCCGCTCAGCCGGGCGGTGCGGATCGCCAGCGCGCCCGAGCCGCCCAGCGGCAGCCGTCCGAAGACCGCCAGCACGCCGTCCTCCCCGGCCGGGCCGACCGCCCGCAGCCGCACGGCCGCCGCCTTGTCGAAGCGCAGCAGGCGCAGCAGGAAGGCGGAGAGGTCGGCGGCCTCACCGGTGTCGGTCAGGGCGAGGCGGGCGGTGACGGTCAACGCGGCTCAGCTCAATCGGTTCGGGGGTCCTGGGACTTTCAGACTGCCGCGACGGCGGGGGCCTCGTCCATGAACCGGGAGAGGAACTCCCGCTCCACCGGCGAGATCCGGCGCGGCCGGCCCTCGGCCAGGTCGTAGGGCACGACCACGGTGGAGGCCCGGACGTACACCGTCTCGGAGCCGTCGGGGTGGACGTCCTTGATGTCGTAGGAGACGGTCAGCGAGGCGTTGCCGATGTGCGTCACCCGGGTCTCGACGATTACCGGCTCCGGCCGGTGCACCAGCGGGCGCTTGTAGTCGATCTCGTGGCGGGCCACCACCGAGCCACCCGCGAACTCCCCGGCCCCGGCCTCGGCGGCCTGGGTGAACATGAAGTCGATCCGGGCCTCCTCCAGGTAGCGCAGGAAGACCACGTTGTTGACGTGCCCGAAGGCGTCCATGTCGGACCAGCGCAGCGGGCAGGGGTAGATGTGGCGAGCCACGGGTGTTCTCCTCGGTGTCCGGTCGCCCGCCGCCGTGTGTCGGTGACGGGCCGCGGCCCGGCAGGCCGCCCCGGAGGGCAGTCTGCCGGGCCGTCGTGACAGCTGGATGTCAGCCTCGGGTCAGCTTCTTGTACGTGGCCCGGTGCGGACGGGCGGCGTCGGCACCCAGTCGCTCGATCTTGTTCTTCTCGTACGACTCGAAGTTGCCCTCGAACCAGAACCACTTGCTGTCGCCCTCGTAGGCGAGGATGTGGGTGGCCACTCGGTCCAGGAACCAGCGGTCGTGGGAGATGACCACGGCGCAGCCGGGGAACTCCAGCAGGGCGTTCTCCAGCGAGGAGAGCGTCTCGACGTCGAGGTCGTTGGTGGGCTCGTCGAGGAGCAGCAGGTTGCCGCCCTGCTTGAGGGTGAGCGCCAGGTTCAGGCGGTTGCGCTCACCGCCGGAGAGCACGCCGGCCGGCTTCTGCTGGTCCGGGCCCTTGAAGCCGAAGGCCGACACGTAGGCGCGGGACGGCATCTCGACCTGGCCGACGTTGATCCAGTCCAGACCGTCGGAGACGACCTCCCAGAGGGTCTTCTTCGGGTCGATGTTGGAGCGGGTCTGGTCGACGTAGCTGATCTTGACGGTCTCGCCGACCTTGACCGTGCCGCTGTCCGGCGTCTCCAGGTCCTGGAGCATCTTGAACAGGGTGGTCTTGCCGGCGCCGTTCGGGCCGATGATGCCGACGATGCCGTTGCGCGGCAGGGTGAAGCTCAGGTCGTCGATCAGGACCTTCTCGCCGAAGGCCTTGTTGAGGTTCTCGACCTCGATGACGACGCTGCCCAGGCGCGGGCCCGGCGGGATCTGGATCTCCTCGAAGTCCAGCTTCCGCATCTTGTCGGCCTCGGCCGCCATCTCCTCGTAACGGGCGAGGCGGGCCTTGGACTTCGCCTGGCGGCCCTTGGCGTTGGAGCGGACCCACTCCAGCTCTTCCTTGAGCCGCTTGGCGCGCTTGGCGTCCTTCTGGCCCTCGACCTTGAGACGGGACTGCTTGGTCTCCAGGTAGGTGGAGTAGTTGCCCTCGTACGGGTAGGCGCGGCCGCGGTCGAGTTCCAGGATCCACTCGGCGACGTTGTCCAGGAAGTACCGGTCGTGGGTGACGGCCACGACGGTGCCCTTGTACTTCTCCAGGTGCTGCTCCAGCCAGTTCACCGACTCGGCGTCCAGGTGGTTGGTGGGCTCGTCGAGCAGCAGCAGGTCGGGGGCCTCCAGCAGCAGCTTGCAGAGCGCGACACGGCGCTTCTCGCCACCGGAGAGCTTGGTGACCGGCCAGTCGCCGGGCGGGCAGCCCAGGGCGTCCATGGCCTGCTCCAACTGGGCGTCCAGGTCCCAGGCCTCGGCGTGGTCCAGGTCCTCCTGGAGCTTGCCCATCTCGTCCAGCAGGGCGTCCGAGTAGTCGGTCGCCATCAGCTCGGCGATCTCGTTGAAGCGGTTGAGCTTCCCCTTGATCTCCTTGACGCCGTCCTCGACGTTCTCCAGGACGGTCTTGGACTCGTCCAGCGGCGGCTCCTGGAGGAGCATGCCGACGGTGAAGCCCGGCGAGAGGAAGGCGTCGCCGTTGGAGGGGTGCTCCAGGCCGGCCATCATCTTCAGCACGGTGGACTTACCGGCACCGTTGGGGCCAACGACGCCGATCTTCGCTCCGGGGAGGAAGCTGAGCGTCACGTCGTCAAGGATGACCTTGTCTCCGTGAGCCTTGCGCACCTTGCGCATCGTGTAGATGTATTCCGCCACGTGAGATCGCTCCGGCGTCGTCGGGAGTAATTCGGCTTGCAGCCTTCCATTGTGCCGCACCCGCCGGGAGCCCCGAACCGCACAGGTGACCCCCACCGGGGCATGCCGGACGGGTGAGGGGCGCACGCGCGGCCCGCCCGACCCGCCGGCCTGCCGAAATGCCGACGGCCCGGCCCCCGCAGCGAGTGCGGGGAACCGGGCCGTGGCCCATGGCCTAGCAGCGCCGACCGGTGCTGCTAGTGCGTGCTACCGGTCAGGCAGCGTTGCCACCGTGGCGACCACGGCGACGCAGGAAGAAGACCGCAGCGCCACCGGCGATGACCAGGGCGCCCGCGATACCGGCCAGGAGCGGGGTGTTGCTGTTGGCACCGGTCTGGGCCAGGCCACCGGTACCCGGGGCGGCGCTGGTGGTCGACGGGGCCGGCTGGGCGGCACCGGTGCTCGGGGTGCCCGAGGCGGTGGTGGTGCCGGTGGCGGCCGGGGTGGTCGGGGCGGAGCTCGGGGTCACGCCGACCTTGCAGTCCAGGACGCCGGTGAACTCCTTGGTGTAACCGTTCGGGCCGGCCACCTTGATGTCGTACTTGGCCTTCTCGGCGACCTTGACGAGCACGCTCTCGGTCTTGCCGGGCTGCACGGTGACCTGCTGCTTGTCGACCGTGACGGTGGCGGCCTCGTCACCGCTGTTGGCGACGGAGACGGTCACGCCGTTCTTGGCGCACTCGACCTTGGCGCTGCTGTCGACCAGCGCGCCCTTGCCCTGCTTCCAGGTGGCCTTGGCGGCGGCGTTGACGCTGAGCTTGTCGGAGCTGGCCAGGATCATGGTCTGGCTGTGGTTGCCGTCGTCGTCCACCTCGGTCATGAAGACCCGGCCGCTGGGTACGACGGTCGACGCGTTCGCGTTGAGGGTGACCGCACCGTCCGGGGTGCCGCCCGGCACGTCCAGGAACAGCTGGGTGTCCTTGGCGATCGGACCGGTCAGGGTGGCGCCGACCGGCTTGCCGTCCTTGTCGACCAGCTTGGCCTTGTCGGCGGCGGGGCCGGCGACGGTCAGCTTCACCTCGGCGGCGCTGGAGTTGAGGGTGAACGGACCGATCTTGCCGCCGGACTTCCCGGAGACCGAGTCCGGGGTGAGGGTCAGCGAGGGCTTCGGCTCGGCGGCGATGCCCTTGTTGTTGTCGCTGACCAGGTAGTCGCGCAGCTTGGTGGCGTTCGCGTTGTGCAGGGTGACGCTCTTGTCGTCCGAGAACTTCCAGATCGCGGCCTGGGTGCCGGCGGCGGCGTCCTCGGCGGTCAGGCTGTCGACCTTGATGGCCGCGGCCAGCGCCGTCAGGTTGACGTGCGGGTAGGAGTTGTCCAGGATCCACCGGATCATGGGGGCCTTGGCGTTGGCCCCGAGGGAGCTCGCCGCCCAGTCCGCCTCGTGGTACTGCGCACCGCTGTCGAGGTACACGGGGTTGTCGAAGTCGATGCAGTAGGTCTGCAGCAGACCGCCGTCGTTCGTCTTGAGGGTGAAGAGACCGGCGTCGACCGTTCCCTTGCCCGCGACGTCGACCTTCTCCGCCACCATGCCCTTCTGGATCACGGCCTTGGTCACGCCCGAGGCCGGGGTGTCCGCCGCGGCCGCCGCACCGGCCGCGAGCAGGCCTCCACCCAGTGCCAAACTGGTCGTGAGCATGACAGTGGTTATGCGGGACAGACTCCGCCCCTGCCTCTTCAACATCTGGGATCCCTCCGGAGCGGACCGCACCGAGTGGGCAGCCCGCCGACTTGCCGTGCCGCGCGTGCCCCCTGTGGCACTGCTGCGGGGTATGAACCAGACGAATCCTATTGAGCCTCAGGGGCCTCGAAACCCCCATGCGAAATCAGGACGATTCCGTATCTGGATCGTTATCAACCCCCTCAGGTTCCACACAAGCTGACGCCCAGCCAGAATCGGTCCATGACTTTCCGTTATCCGGTGGAGATTGCGCGTGCGGGCGCAACGGCCTTCTCGATCAACATATTTGTCGACAGAGAAGGCCATCGACCGGTCAGCTCAGCATCGCCCGGTCTTCACCTCCCCGCTGCCCCTCGGACACGTCCTCCTGCTGTTCCGTCACCGGCCGGGCACCCGGCGGCAACTCGGGCAAACGGGGCGCCGCCGCCACCGCCGAGGCCCGGCGCGACTCCAGCGCGTTGACGATCCACCCGGGCACCGGCTCGTCCGCGGTCTCCGCCCCGGCGCCCCCGGCCGCAGCCGACGGCTGCCCGCGCACCCCCGCCGCCCAACGGAACGCCGCGGTGCCGCGGGTGAGATCGTGCCCGACCGACCGGGCGTTGATCTCGGCCCGACTGCACTTCGCCTCCCCCTCCGTCCACTCGTGCACCCGCAGCCGGCCGGTCACCAGCACCGGATCGCCCTTGGACAGCGAGCCGATCAGATTCACCGCGAGCGCCCGCCAGGCCGTCACCCTCAGCCACCGCGCCTCGCCGTCCACCCAGCAGGCCCGCTCGCGGTCGTACCGCCGCTCGGTGAAGCCGAGCTGGAAGTTCGCCATCGGCACCCCGCCGGAGGTTTCCCCGTAGCTCACCTCGGTCGCGACATTGCCGATCACCGTCACATGCGTCTCGTTCACAGCGCACTCTCCGTTCTCGCCGATGCACCGTACGGAATCGAGCGGTGCGAGTTGAGAGTGCGCCCCGGAGGAAATCCCGGCCACCGGGTTGCGAAATCCTGTGGACAACTCCTGGGCCGATCGGCAGGGTGAAAAAGAGCCGTCACTCGCAGGGGTGAATTTCGGCCTTCGCGCGCCGCCAGGCCGCCAGTTCTTCGCGGTCATGACAACAAACCGGCAGATCGCGGCCGCCGCCGGAGCGTGACCGGAGGCCCGCCGGGAGACGTCCGCGCACGTCATCCGACCGGAGCAAGCCGAATAGGACCCCCCACCCACGCCGGTGGCGGGACATTCTCCGTGTCGAATCCATAACGGGTGAGGAGGCAGCCCCGTAACGACTGCACAACGTCCGGCCCTGAACTGTCCCAGACCGCTGCACGCACGGTCTTCACCTGCGATTATCGGACCGCTCCACCGAACCGACACACCAACGACGGCGTCGTCACACTCGGCCGAGGAACTGGACACCCTTATCCTGTCCCCGACAGGGCGAGGGCCCACCAACCCCCACCCCCACCCCTCAGGTACGGGGCGGACAACGCGCGCCCCCAGCGCTCGTCGCCCGATCCCGGCCACGGTCACGCCCGCCAGGGCGCCGTCCGTCCCGCCCCCATAGCTCAGCGGATAGAGCACCCGCCTTCTAAGCGGTAGGTCGCAGGTTCGAATCCTGCTGGGGGCGCCACCCTGCAATTCCGCAGGCCACCGTGCCCGTGAACACTTTCCGTGGCCGTTTCGGACCTCCGGGTAATCCCGCACTCGCTGCGCATAACCCGTGACAATGCGTGTCATGACCGTCGCGAAAGGCGGCCGGCCCGGAAAGCCGGAATTCCGGGCGAATCCCCCACGCCTGAACGAAACAGCCCCGGCCCGACCGGCCACCGGCGAATCCGGAAAAAGCCGGGCAGCCAAACGCCCGGACGCCCGGGAAGCCGAACACCCGGGACGCGGAACCGCCGGGGAGCGACGAGCCGACCGGCCCCGCCGCCCTAAGCCACCAGTCCCGCAAGATAGGCGTCGAGCAGTGCGATCTGACGCTCGGCCGGGAACTCCGCCGGGGCGAACAGCGACTGCACCACCAGCCCCAGTACGAAGGCCTGCGCCCCCGCCGCGAGCCCGGCGGGATCAGCTCCGGCCGGGAGCTCGCCGAGCCGCTGGGCGTCTGCCACGTGCGCCGTGAGCGCCACCCGCGAGCGGGCGTAGCGCCCCGCGTGCGCGGCCGCCAGCTCCGGGTCCGCCAGGGCGACGTCCCAGGAGCTGACCCAGATCCGGTTGCCGGCCTCGGTCGCCTCGTCCAGCGGCAGGACGTCGAGCAGCGCGGCCCGCAGCCGGGCCAGCCCGACGGGCGGCGGCGGGGTGCCGTCGACGGGCGCCATCCGCCGGGGCCGGGCCGCGGAGCGGCGGTCGAGCTCCTCCAGGGCGTGGCTCAGCAGCGCCCGCTTGTTCGGGAAGTAGTGGGTCAACAGACCGGTGGAGGCGCCCAGTTCGGCCGCGACCGCGCGCAGCGTGAGCCCCTCGAAACCCCGGGTGGAGAGCACCCGCCACACCCCCTCGGAGACTTCCGAGCGGCGGGCGTCATGATCTCCACGGGCTGGCGTCATGGGGGCTATCGTACATACCAAACGTTTGTTATGAATGGTTCGGACAGCCCGCCGCACCACCCCGTGAAAGGCCCGCCCGTGTTTTCCGTCCCCCTCGCCGAGAACGCCGAACTGCGCCCCCTGGAGCCCTGGCAGGCCCCCGAGTTCCTGGCCCACATCGACCGCGCCCGGGCCCACACCGACCCGTGGATCCCGTGGGCCACCTTCTCCACCGACCTGGACTCGGCCCGTGCCACCCTGCAGCGCTACGCCGACCGCCAGGCCACCGACTCCGGCCGGATCTTCGGCATCTGGCGGGACGGCACGCTGGTCGGCGGCGTGATGTTCGTGCACTTCGACACCAAGAGCGGCAACTGCGAGATCGGCGCCTGGACCGAGCCGGCCGGTGAGGGCGGCGGGCTGATCACCGCCGCCGTCCGGCTGCTGCTCGACTACGCCTTCACCACCCGGGGCCTGCACCGCGCCGAGTGGTATTGCTCGGCCGTCAACGCCCGCAGCCGGGCCGTGGCCGAGCGGGTCGGCATGCGGCGGGACGGCGTGCTGCGCGAGTGGTTCCTGCACAACGGGGTCCGCCACGACAAGGAGATCTGGGCGATCCTGGCCCCGGAGTGGGCCGCCGCCCGGGCCTGACCAGCCGGACGCCGGGCGCACAGGCCTGCCGGACTGCGCACAGGCCTGCCGACAGCCGGGCGCACGAGCGGCGGGGCGCAGGGACCCGGCCACCGGCCTGAGCGACGACCGGGTCGCGCTGGACGAGGCCCGCCGCGCCTTCGCCTCGGTCGGGCACGGCCTCGGGGACTACCGCGCCGACCCGGCCTGAGAGAGTGGGCGCACCACGACCGACCGGAGGTGCGCATGGACCAGCCGCTGCTCACGCGGGACCGCTCCGCCCTGCCCGCCCAGGCCGAGGGCCTGAACGCCTACGTCGGCGAGGACGGCGTCGCGGTCCTGGAGTTCGCCCGCCCGCACCGCCGCAACGCGGTCACCCTGGCGATCTGGCAGGCGCTGCCCAAGATCCTGGACCAGCTGGCCGAGCAGGAGGGCGTGCGCGCCCTGCTGCTGACCGGCGCCGGGAACACCTTCAGCGCGGGCGCGGACATCACCGAACTCGCCGAGGTGTACGGCGATCCGCAGCGCGCGGACGCCTACCACGCGGTCAACGTGGCCGCCGAGGAGGCGCTCGCGGCCTTCCCGCACCCGACTCTCGCCGTGGTGCACGGCGCCTGCGTGGGCGGCGGCTGCCAGCTGGCCGTCGCCTGCGACCTGCGCTTCGTCGCGGAGGACGCCCGGCTGGGGATCACCCCGGCCAAGCTCGGCGTGGTCTACCCCGCGGTGCCGACCCTGCGACTGGCCCGGCTGGTCGGCCCGGCCCGGGCCAAGTACCTGCTGTTCTCGGGCGAGTTGGTGCGCGGCCGGGACGCGCTGCCGCTGGGCCTCGCGGAGCGGGTCCTGCCGGACGCCGAACTGGACGCCGCCGCGCTGGAGTTCGCCCGGCTGCTGGCCGGCCGCTCGGCCCAGACGATCGGCGCGGTCAAGGCCGCCCTGGCCGTCCCGGCGGAGCGGGCGGCCGAGGCGCTGGCGCCCTGGGAGCGGCGCTCCCGGGAGGCCTCGGACGTGCACGAGGGGCTGGCCGCCTTCCTGGAGGGCCACCCGCCGCGGTTCTGACCCGGGGCGGGGCGCGGGAGGGCAACGGCACCGACGGCTCACGTACGATCATCCGACCGGCGCGTCAGCCGCCAACCGCCCTTCCCGAGCCGGAGCACGCACCCCGATGACCACCGAGGCCACGACCGCCCCCACCAGCCGGACGATCTGGGCCCGCCGGGTCACCGACGGCGTCGAGCCGAAGAACGTGATCATCGCGGTCTGCCTGCTGATCGGCGGCCTGCGCTACGGCTGGTCCGGCCTCGGCTGGGCCGCCTTCGCGGCGCTGTTCGCAGCCCTCATCCCGACCCTGTTCATCCAGCGCGGCATCCGCAAGGGCACCCTGGAGGACCGCCATGTCGGCCACCGGCAGCGCCGGCTGACCGTCATCCCGTTCATCATGGGCTCGGTCGCGGTCAGCTTCGCGGTGATGATCTGGGCCCACGCTCCGCGCGACCTCACCGCGATGGTGGCGGCGATGTTCGCCTCGCTGGTCCCGATCCTGGTGATCACCGTCTGGTGGAAGGTCTCCGTGCACACCGCCGTCGCGAGCGGCGCGGTGGCCTGCCTCAGCATCGCGCTCGGCCCGCTGTGGCTGCTGCTCTACCCGCTGGTCGCGGTGATCGGCTGGTCCCGGGTGGTGCTGCGGGACCACACCACCGCGCAGACGATCGTCGGCGCGGCGGTGGGCGCCCTCACCGCCGGGCTCGCCTTCTGGGCCGCCCGGTAGGGGCACGCCCCGAAGACGGGCTCCAAAGCCCGAAGACGGGCTCCAAGGACGGGCTCCGGCTACCGGATCGGCATCCCCGAGATCGCCCGGGCGATGACCAGCCGCTGGATCTCGCTGGTACCCTCGAAGATCGAGTAGATCGCGCTGTCCCGGTGCATCCGCTCCACCGGGTACTCCCGGGTGAAGCCGTTGCCGCCGAGGATCTGCATCGCCTGCGCCGTCACGAACTTGGCCGTCTCGCCCGCGTACAGCTTGGACATCGAGCCCTCGGCCGCGGTGAACGGCTGGTTGTTGACCGCCATCCAGGACGCCCGCCACACCAGCAGCCGGGCCGCGTCGATCCGGGTCTTCATGTCGGCGAGCTGGAAGGCCACGCCCTGGTTGTCGATGATCGGACGGCCGAACTGCTCCCGGGTCTTGGCGTAGTCCAGCGCCACCTCGTACGCGGCCCGGGCGATGCCGATCGCCTGCGCCCCGACGGCCGGCCGGGAGGCCTCGAAGGTGGCCATCGCCGCGTTGCCCCTGCCGCCCGCGCGCTTGACGCCCTCGCGGGCCCGGGCCAGCCGCTCGTCCAGCTTCTCCTTGCCGCCGAGCAGGCAGCTGCCGGGCACCCGGACGCCGTCGAGCACCACCTCGGCGGTGTGCGAGGCCCGGATGCCGTGCTTCTTGAACTTCTGGCCCTGCCTCAGCCCCGGGGTGCCCGGTGGGACGACGAAGGAGGCGTGCCCGCGGGTGCCCAGGTCCGGGTCGACGCTGGCGACCACCACGTGCACGGCGGCGATCCCGCCGTTGGTGGCCCAGGTCTTGGTGCCGTTCAGCACCCACTCGTCCTTGGCCTCGTCGTAGACGGCCCGGGTGCGCAGCGCGCCCACGTCGGAGCCGGCGTCCGGCTCGGAGGAGCAGAAGGCGGCCACCTTGACGTCGTCCGGGGTGCCGAACATCTGCGGGGTCCAGGTGCCGATCTGCTCGTCGGTGCCGTTGGCGAGCACCGCGACGGCGGCCAGCGTGGTGCCGACGATGGACAGCCCGATGCCCGCGTCGCCCCAGAACAGCTCCTCCATGGCGATCGGGATGCCGACGCCGGAGGGGTCGAAGTACTGCTGGGCGTAGAAGTCCAGCGAGTAGATGCCCAGCTTGGCGGCCTCCTGGATGATCGGCCAGGGGGTCTCCTCGCGCTCGTCCCACTCGGCCGCGGCGGGGCGGATCACGTCGGCGGCGAAGCCGTGCAGCCAGTCGCGTACGGCGAGCTGGTCCGCGCCCGGGTCCAGCGAGAACGTGCTGCTCATGGTGCTGCCTCCGCAGAAGGGATACGACGCAGGGATTGCGGCCGCCGGGTGCGACCCACCGGGGTGTTACCCCGGGTAACATCGTCGGAGTCTGCTACTGATTGGTAACCGGTGTCAACGCCCAGGCCACCCAGAATCCGAGGAGCAGCGCATGTCCCGAGAGCCCCGCCGCGAGCAGCTGCTCAACGCCGCCGACCGGGTCATCCAGCGCGAGGGGCCGAGCGCCAGCATGAACGCCATCGCCGCCGAGGCCGGCATCACCAAGCCGATCCTCTACCGGCACTTCGGCGACCGGAACGGCCTGATCGGAGCCCTGACCGAACGCCACACCGGCGGCCTGCTGGCCGCCGTCCGGGCCGCCCTGGCCGAACCGCTGGAACGCCGCGACCGGGTCGAACACGTCCTGGACACCTACCTCGCCGGCATCGAGGCCCGCCCCCAGGTCTACCGGCTGCTCACCCACCCCGAGCCGGGCGATCCGAGCGGCGCCGGCAACGCCCTCGCCCCCGCGCTGCGGCAGATCGCCGAGGAGATCACCCGCGCCGTGCAGAGCCAGGTCGACCTCGGCGCCGACCGCGACCTGCTCGCCGAGGCCTGGGGCCGGGGCATCACCGGCATGGTGCTGGCCGCCGGCGACTGGTGGCTGGAGACCAAACCCTGCTCGCGCACCCGCATGGTGCAAGCCCTGGCCGATCTGCTCTGGGGGCGCCTGGCCGCCGCCGCGGACCTGCCGACCGCCGCCCTGCCCGCCGCCCCGGCCGAGCCGCCGGGCCCCGAAGCGGACTGAACTCCCCGCAGGCCGAACTCCCCTTGGGCGCACGACCCTTGGGCGCACGACCCTTGTGCCACCCCCGGCGGCACGGGCATCATCGGGCCCCCACCCCCGCCGTGCGAGGTCCCCGATGCGCCTGCGCCGCACCGCCGTTGCCCTGCTGCTCGCCGCCACCGCCACCCTGACCGCCTCCCCCGCCCCGGCCTCGGCCGCGGCCCACGGCGGCGGGCACCGGGCCCACTTCCCCACCGGGACAGCCGCCGACCCGGACGGCCGCACCGCCCTCACCGACCCCCAGGGCCGCCGGCTCCAGCTGCGCGGCTTCAACCTCGACAAGTACGCCGAGGCCACCCCGGCCGACCTCGACTCGATCGCCGCCCAGGGCTTCACCCTGGTCCGGCTGCCGGTCTCCTGGACCAGACTGGAGCCCGAGCGCGGCCGGCTGGACCCCACCGAACTCCACCGGATCGGGCAACTCCTGGACCGCGCCGACCACCTGGGCCTGCTCGTGCTGGTCGACTTCCACCAGGACGTCTACGGGCCGGAGTTCGGCGGCGGCGCCAACGGCATCCCGGTCTGGGCCACCCGCGACGACGGACTGCCCTTCACCCCCGACCCGAGCGACTGGTTCGCCGGCTACTTCCAGCCCGCCGTCCAGGCCGCCTTCCGCCACCTCTACGACGACCCCGACCTGCGCGCCTGGCAGGCCGACTTCTACACCCGGCTGGCCCGCGAACTGCGCGGCCACCGCTCGCTGTTGGGCTACGACCTGTTCAACGAGCCGTTCGGCCCGGTGGACGGCGACCCGAGCGACCCGGCCGTGCTCGCCGCCGCCTCCGCCGCCCTGGAACAGGGCCGGCTCGCCGACATGTACCGCCGCCTGATCAGCGCCGTACGCCAGGTCGACTCCCGTGCCTGGCTGTTCGTCGAACCGACGGTCCTGGTCGGCCAGGGCGTACCGACCCGGCTGCCCGGCTTCACCGACCCCCGCCCCGGCGCGCCCCGGCTCGGCTACGCCCCGCACTTCTACGACACCGCGGTGGAGAACGGCGCCGACTGGAACCCCGCCGACGGCTTCCTCCAGCAGTACACCGCCGCGATCACCGGCTACCCCGCCGCCCACCGGCTGCCCGTCCTGGTCGGCGAGTGGGGCCCGCCGAACTCCCGCACCCCGGGCAACACCCGGCTGGTCCGCGGCCAGGTCGCCGCGATGGACGGCTTCGCCGAGGGCTGGACCATGTGGTACTGGTGCCGCGGCACCGGCGGCTACTGCGCGCTCGACCCCGCCGGACACCCCGCCCCCGGCGACGAGCCCGCCTTCGGCCCGTACCCGGTGGCCGTCGCCGGCACCGGCGTCCGCACCGGCATCCGCAACGGGAACAGCAGCACCGTCCGCTGGACCGCCGACGGCAGCGGCCACCCGAGCGAACTCCTGCTGCCGCCCGCCGGGTTCCCGCGCGGCGCCCGGGTCGCCGTCTCCCCCGCCGGCGCCCGGGTCGAGGTCGAGCAGCCCGCGGACGGGCGCGCGGGAGCCGTACGGATCCGGCTCCCGCGCACCCGACCTGGCACCCCGGTGGCGGTCACGCTCACACCGCGGTGACGATCAGGCCAGCCCGCGGCGCTCCAGCAGCGGCCCGGTCTCCGGCGACCGGCCGACCACCGCGCGGAAGGAGTCCAGCGGGTCCCGGCTGAACCCGCGCGCCAGCAGCTCGCGCCGGAACAGCTCGCCGCTGTCCCGTACCGGGCGCCCGTTGGTCTCGAACCACCGCACGGTGTCGGCGTCCAGCACCTCCGACCAGATGTACGCGTAGTACCCGGCGCTGTAGCCGCTGGAGAAGATGTGCTGGAAGTACGGCGTGCGGTAGCGCGGCGGGATCGCCGGGACGACGATCCCGGCCTCCGCCAGCGCCCGCGCCTCGAACTCCTCGGCGTCCGCGACCCGGTGGCCCTCCGGCAGGGTGTGCCAGGCCCAGTCCAGCAGCGTCGCCGCCAGGTACTCCACCGTCCGGAAGCCCTGCCCGAAGCCCTCGGCCGCGGTCATCCGCTCGACCAGCTCGGCCGGCAGCGGCTCCCCGGTCTCGTGGTGGCGGGCGTAGTTGGCCAGCACCTCCGGCCGGATCATCCACATCTCGTTGACCTGCGAGGGGAACTCCACGAAGTCCCGCGGCACCGCGGTGCCCGCGAACAGCGGGTACCGCACGTCCGAGAACAGCCCGTGCAGCGCGTGCCCGAACTCGTGGAACATGGTGCGCACCTCGTCCCAGCTCAGCAGCGCCGGCTCCCCCGGAGCCGGGCGCGGGACGTTGAGGTTGTTCAGCACCACCGGCCGCCGCCCGGTCAGCCCGGACTGGCCCACCAGCTCGTCCATCCAGGCACCGCCGCGCTTGGACGCCCGGGCGTGGAAGTCGCCGATGAACAGGCCCAGCGGGGCGCCGTCCTCCTCGAACACCTCGAAGACCCGGGCGTCCGGATGGTGGGCCGTCAGCTCCGGCCGCTCGGTGAAGCTCAGCCCGTAGGCGAGCCCCGCGGCGAAGAACACGCCGTCCTTCAGCACCCGCTCCAGCTCGAAGTACGGGCGCAGCGCCGCCGCGTCCACCTGGTAGGAGGTCTGCCGGACCTTCTCCGAGTAGTACGCCCAGTCGTGCGCGGCGATCTCCCCGATGCCGTCCGCGGCCGCCACCTTGGCCAGCTCGGCCGCCTCCCGGCGGGCGTTCGCCACGGCCGGCTCCACCAGCCGGGCCAGCAGCCCGGACACCGCCTCCACGGTGCCGGCCGTCTCGTCCGCCACCACGTACGCGGCGTGGCTCGGGTAGCCCATCAGCACGGCCCGCTCGGCGCGCAGCGCGGCCAGCCGGATCGCCAGCGGACCGTTGTCCTCCGTACCCCGGGCGAGCGAGGCGGCCAGCAGCCGCTCGCGCACCGAACGGTCGGCGAGCTGGGCCAGCTCGGGCTGGGTGGAGGTGCTCTTCAGGCTCAGCACGTACCGGCCCTCGTGGCCGAGCACCCGGGCGTTCTCCGCCGCGGCGGCGATCGCGCCCTCGGACAGTCCGGCCAGCTCCTCGGCGGAGTCCACGACCAGCGCGGCGGCGCGGGTGGCGGCGTTCACGTTCTGCTGGAACGTGGTGCCCAGCGCGGCGAGTTCGGCGTTCAGCTCGCGCAGCCGGGCCTGCTCGGCCCCGCCCAGCCGGGCGCCGGAGCGGACGAACGCGGTGTACCAGCGTTCCAGCAGTCGCAGCGACTCCGGGTCCAGCCCCAGGGCGGCCCGGTCCTCGTGCAGCGCCTCGATCCGGGCGAACAGCTTCTGGTCCAGGTGGATCGCGTCGTGGTGGGCCGCGAGCAGCGGGCTGACCTTCGCCTCCACCTCGTCCAGCAGGTCGGTGGTGTCGGAGGAGGACTGGTTGCGGAACACCGCGTCCACCCTGCGCAGCAGCTCGCCGGAGCGCTCCAGGGCCACCAGGGTGTTCTCGAAGGTCGGCGCGGCCCCGCCGTCGGTGATCGCCGCGATCTCGGCCAGCTGCTCGGCCATCCCGCGCTCGTAGGCGGGCAGGTAGTGCTCCTCCCGGATCTCGGCGTACGGAGGCAGTTCGTAGACCAGGGGGCTGGCCGCGAAGAACGGGTTCTCGGTCATTTCGCCGACCCTACGCGGTGTCACCCCGCGTGCCCATACACCCCTGGTCATCGTTGTCAGACCCACCCGTTAACGTCGACGGCGCAGACCCGCGGGCCGCACACCCGCACCCCACCCGCACGCCCGACCGCCCCGGCACCGCCGGAGACCGTCCGCCCGAAGCCGCCCGTAAGAGACCTCCCACCGGAAAGGAGACGCCCGCCGTGGCCCCCAGAACCGCCCTCGTGCCCGATCCGCACGGCCCCGGCGGCCGCCTCCAGCCGCTCGACGACGCCGGCAGTCCGCTCGGCCTGCCGGAGGCCGTCCGCGACCTCGCCGCCGCCGTCGCCGCCCGGGAGGCCACGCAGCACCCGCGCTGGGTCTGGGCCGCCGCCGACTCCGGGTACGCCCCGCTGCTGCCCCGGCTGCCCGACCGGCTCGCCCGCTGCCACGACCTGCGGCTGGTCGAGGCCCTGCTGCTGGGCCACGAGGGCCGCTTCGGCGCCCCGCGCTCGCTCGGCGCCGCCTGGTCCCGGCTGCGCGGCCTGCCCGTCCCGGAGGACCTGCCCGAACCGGGCCTGGCCGACGCGGACGACGGCCAGGACACCCTGTTCGCCCCCGACCGGCTGCAACTTCCGCCCGGCGCCGACCCGTTGGACGCCGTCGTCGCCGTGCACGCCGAACAGCAGCGCCGGATCGCCGCCATCGACGACCCGGCCGCCCGGCAGCGCTTCCGGCTGCTGGTCGCCGCCGAGTCGGCCGGCGCCCTGGTGGCCGCCGAGATGGCCCACGACGGCCTGCCCTGGCGCTCCGACGTCCACGACCGGCTGCTCACCGACCTGCTCGGCCCCCGCCCCACCGTCCCCGGCACCCAGCCCCGGGTGCTCGCCGACCTCGCCGTCGAACTCCACCAGGCCCTCGGCGCCAAACCGTTCAACCCCGACTCGCACACCCAGGTGCTGCGCGCCTTCGCCGAGGCCGGCATCCAACTGGGCTCCACGCGCTCCTGGGAGCTCAAGAACATCGACCACCCGGCCGCCCGGCTGCTGGTCCGCTACAAGGAGCTGTCCCGGATCCACGTCGCGCACGGCTGGGCCTGGCAGGACGCCTGGGCCCGCGGCGGCCGCTTCCGGCCCGAGTACGTGGTCGGCGGCGTGGTCTCCGGCCGCTGGGCCAGCCGCGGCGGCGGCGCCCTGCAGATCCCGCGCATCCTGCGCCGCGCCGTGGTCGCCGACCCGGGCTGGCTGCTGGTGGTCGCCGACGCCGCCCAGCTGGAGCCGCGGGTGCTCGCCGCGCTCTCCGGGGACGCCGGACTGGCCCGCACCGCCGCCGGCGGCGACCTGTACGAGGCGCTCGCCGCCCACGCCTTCCAGGGCGACCGTGACAAGGCCAAGCTCGGCCTGCTCGGCGCCATGTACGGGCAGACCAGCGGCGACATCGGCCCGCTGCTGAACACCCTGCGCCGGCGCTACCCCGCCGCGATGGGCTACGTCGAGGCCGCCGCCCGCACCGGCGAGGACGGCGGCGTGGTCACCTCCCGGCTCGGCCGGGTCTGCCCGCCCGCCTCCGCCGCCTTCCTCGACCTCACCGAGGCCGACACCTCCGGCGAGACCGGCGGCCGCACCGCCCGCGCCCGCGGCCGGTTCACCCGCAACTTCGTCATCCAGGCCAGCGCCGCCGACTGGGCGCTCGCCCTGCTGGCGGCGCTGCGCCGACGGCTGAACGAGCTCCCGGTGGCCGTCCCGGCGGACCGCCCCCACCTGGTGTTCTTCCAGCACGACGAGGTGATCGTGCACACCCCCGCCAACCTGGCCGAGGAGGTGGCCGCCATCGTCACCGAGGCCGCCGACGAGGCCCGCCGGCTGGTCTTCGGCGACACCCCGGTGCGCTTCCCGCTCAGCACGGCCGTGGTGGACTGCTACGCGGACGCCAAGTAGCCCTACTGGAGCTTCCGGAAGGTGCGCGCGTCCTCGGCCGCCGCGACCACCTCGGCCAGCCCCGCCCCGGTCGAGGCGGTGACGGCGGCGGCCACCGCGCCCTCCACGAACGGCGCGTCCACCAGCCGCACGCCCGGCCTCGGCTCGTCCTCCAGCACGGTCACGGCGGTGAGCACCGAGCTGCCGAGGTCCGGCAGCACGACCACGCCCGCCCCACCGTCCGCCTCCGCGATCGCCCCGGCGATCAGCTCGTAACTGGTGCCGAGCCCGCCGTCCTCCGTCCCGGCCGCGACCACCACCCGCACGCCGTCCGCGGCGAGTTCGCCGAGCAGCTCGCGCAGCCCGGCGGCCAGCTTGGCGCTGTGCGAAACCAGAACAATGCCCACGTGTTCGCTCATGCCCGCGACCCTACGGCCCCGTCCCACTGCTCCGGGAGGGTGACCGGAATCGCGCGTGTCGCACCCCGTGCCCGGGCCCCCCGTCTGGCGTAGCGTCGGCGCCGGGGCCCGTCTTGCGGACCAGGCCCCCGCAGCGTCCGCCGTAGCGTCCTGTTCTCAAGGCCACCTAGGGAGCGAAGAGCGTTGAAGAAGCTGATCAACACCCCGGAGAACGTCCTGGAGGACGCCCTGACCGGAGTCGCCGCCGCCCACCCCGAGCTGACGGTGGACATCCCCAACCGGGTGATCACCCGGGCCGCCCGCCCGGCCGGCCCCAAGGTCGCGCTGATCTCCGGCGGCGGCTCCGGCCACGAGCCGCTGCACGGCGGCTTCGTCGGCCCCGGCATGCTGGACGCCGCCTGCCCCGGCGAGGTGTTCACCTCTCCCGTCCCGGACCAGATGCTGGCCGCCGCCAAGGCGGTGGAGAACGGCGCCGGGGTGGTCTTCGTCGTGAAGAACTACACCGGCGACGTGATGAACTTCGAGCTCGCGGCCGAACTCGCCGCCGAGGAGGGCCTGGAGGTCCGCACCGTCCTGGTCAACGACGACGTGGCGGTCGAGGACTCCACCTGGACGGCCGGCCGCCGGGGCACCGGAGCGACGGTCCTGGTCGAGAAGACGGCCGGCGCGCTGGCCGAACGCGGCGCCGACCTGGACGAGGTGGCCGCCCTGGGCGAGCGGGTCAACGCCGCCTCCCGTTCCTTCGCCATCGCGCTCACCGCGGCCACCGTCCCGGCCGCCGGCAAGCCCGGCTTCGACCTGCCCGAGGACGAGATCGAGGTCGGCGTCGGCATCCACGGCGAGCCCGGCCGCCGACGCGAGAAGCTCCGCCCGGCCCGCGAACTGGCCGCCGAGGTGGTCGAGACCATCCTCACCGACCACCACCTGACCCCGGGCGACGAGGTGATCGCCCTGCTCAACGGTCTCGGCGCGACCCCGCTGCTGGAGCTGTACGTGGTCTACGGCGAGGTCGCCGCCCGGCTCGCCGAGCGCGGCATCACGGTGGCCCGCAGCCTGGTCGGCAACTACGTCACCAGCCTCGACATGGCGGGCTTCTCACTCACCCTCACCAAGGCCGACGCCCAGCTGCTGGACCTCTGGGACGCCCCGGTCGACACCCCCGCCCTCAAGCGGGCCTGAGTCCCTCGAAGGAGACCCGATGGACTTCGACACCACGCTGTTCGATTCCGCACTGGCCGAGGCCTGGATCCGCGCGATCGCCGCGGCCGTCGAGAAGGAGCAGGCCCGGCTCACCGAGCTGGACTCCGCGATCGGCGACGGCGACCACGGCAGCAACCTCCAGCGCGGCTTCTCCGCCGCCGTGACCGCCCTGGACGGTCTCCAGCCGACCGGCCCGGGCACCGTCCTCACCAAGACCGGCACCACCCTCATCTCCAAGGTCGGCGGCGCCTCCGGCCCGCTCTACGGCAAGGCCTTCCGCGCCATCGGCGCCGCCCTGCCCGAGCCGGCCGACCCGGCCGTCCTCGCCGAAGCCCTGGCCGCCGGCCTGGACGCGATCCGCCTCCTCGGCAAGGCCGAGCCCGGCGACAAGACCATCGTGGACGCCTGGACCCCGGCCGTCGCCGCCCTCCGCGCCGCGGCCGCCACCGGCGCCGCCCTCCCCGAGGCCACCGCGGCCGCCGCCGACGCCGCCGACCAGGGCGCCCGCGACACCATCCCCCTCCGGGCCCGCAAGGGCCGCGCCTCCTACCTCGGCGAACGCAGCACCGGCCACCAGGACCCCGGCGCCACCTCCACCGCCCTCCTCTTCCAGACCCTCGCCGACGTCACGGGACAGCACGGCTAGGGCCGATCCCCGCTCTTCCATCGCGCAGCTCCCCGTGCCCCGACCGGGCGCGGGGAACTGCGCGAAGCGGAAGTCCCGACCGGGCTGCTCGTGGTCTCCTTGGGTGGACTGCTCTGGCTGCGGCTGCTGGCCTGGCGGGAGCCGACCGCGCCGATCCCGGCACAGTCCCCCTCCTCCCCGGTCTGACCGGCCCCGTCGCCTACGATGCGATCCACCTCACCCGCCCCTTCGGGTAATACCCCGGAGGGGTATGGTGTTGTGAGAGCAAGAGAGCCAGTACCGCACCGACCTCCCGGAGGCCCCGATGTCCAGCACCATCACCTACACCGTGTCCGGCATGAGCTGCGGCCACTGCGAGAAGGCGATCAGCGAGGAGCTCTCCGCGCTGGCCGGTGTCACCGAGGTCGCCGCCGACGCCCAGGCGGGTACCGTGACGGTCTCCTCCGCAGCCCCGCTGGCGGAGGAGCAGGTCCGCGCCGCGATCGACGAGGCCGGCTACGAGCTGGTCGGCCGCGCCGCCTGAGCCACCCCGCTACGGCGGGGGCCGGTGCCGCCGCCCCCGCCGTACGCCCCACCGAGGAGCCACCCGCATGACCACCTCCGCCCCCCGCCTCGACGCACGGGACCGGGTCGAGCTGTCGATCGGCGGGATGACCTGCGCCTCGTGCGCGGCCCGGATCGAGAAGAAGCTCAACCGGATGGACGGCGTCGAGGCCACCGTCAACTTCGCCACCGAGAAGGCCCGGGTCGACTACGGCCCCGGCGTCACGGTCGAGGAACTGATCGCCACGGTCGAGCGCACCGGCTACACCGCCGAGCTCCCACCGCCCCCGGCCCCCGTGGCCGAGCCGACCGCCGCCCGGCAGCACGCCGCCCAGCCCGTCGAAGGGGACCCCCTGCGCGAGCGCCTGCTGGTCAGCGCCGCGCTCAGCGTCCCGGTGGTCCTGCTCTCGATGGTCCCGGCCCTGCAGTTCACCAACTGGCAGTGGCTGGCCTTCGCCCTCACCGGCCCGGTCGTCGTCCACGGCGGCCTGCCCTTCCACCGCGCCGCCTGGACCAACCTCAAGCACGGCGCCGCGACCATGGACACCCTGGTCTCGCTCGGCACCCTGGCCGCCTTCGGCTGGTCCTGCTGGGCACTGTTCTGGGGCCACGCCGGCCTGCCGGGGATGCGGCACGACTTCTCGCTCTCGATCGGCGACACCGACGCCTCCGGCACGCTCTACCTGGAGACCGCCGCCGCCGTCACCGTGCTGATCCTGCTCGGCCGCCACCTGGAGGCCCGCTCCAAGCGCCGGGCCGGCGCCGCCCTGCACGCCCTGCTCGACCTCGGCGCCAAGGACGTCGCCGTCCTCCGGGGAGGCCGGGAGGTCCGGCTGCCGGTGGACCGGCTGGCCGTCGGCATGCGCTTCGTGGTGCGCCCGGGCGAGAAGGTCGCCACCGACGGCACGGTGGTCGAGGGCAGCTCCGCGGTGGACGCCTCGATGCTCACCGGCGAGTCCGTCCCGGTCGAGGTCACCGTCGGCGACACCGTCACCGGCGCCACCGTCAACGCGGGCGGCCGCCTGGTCGTCGAGGCCACCCGGGTCGGCGCGGACACCCGGCTGGCGCGGATGGCCAAGCTGGTCGAGGAGGCCCAGAACGGCAAGGCCGCCGCCCAGCGCCTGGCCGACCGGATCTCCGCCGTCTTCGTCCCGGTGGTCATCCTGATCGCCCTCGCCACCCTGGTCGGCTGGCTGCTGGCCACCAGCAGCCGCACCGAGGCGTTCACCGCCGCGGTGGCGGTGCTGATCATCGCCTGCCCCTGCGCCCTCGGCCTGGCCACCCCGACCGCGCTCATGGTCGGCACCGGCCGCGGCGCCCAGCTCGGCATCCTGATCAAGGGCCCCGAGGTGCTGGAGACCACCCGCAGGGTCGACACCGTCGTGCTGGACAAGACCGGCACCGTCACCACCGGCCGGATGGCACTGCTCGCCGTGCACACCGCCGTGGGCGTCACCGAGGCCGAGGCGCTGCGCCTGGCCGGGGCCGTGGAGCACGCCTCCGAGCACCCGGTCGCCCGGGCGATCGCGGAGGCCGCCGCCGACCGCCTCGGCGGGCTGCCGGCGGTCGACGGCTTCCACAGCGTGCCCGGGCGGGGCGTGGAGGGCGTCGTGGACGGCCGTACGGTCACGGCCGGGCGCGAGGCCCTGCTGGCCGACCGCGCCCAGCACCTGCCGCCCGTCCTGGCACGCGCCAAGGCCGCCGCCGAGGCGGCCGGCCGCACCGCGGTCGCGGTCGGCTGGGACGGCGAGGCCCGGGCCGTGCTGGAGGTCGCCGACGCGGTCAAGCCGACCAGCGCCGAGGCCATCGCCGAGCTGCGCGCCCTGGGCCTGCGCCCGGTGCTGCTGACCGGCGACAACCCGGCGGTGGCCGGGGCGGTCGCGGCCGAGGTCGGCATCGACCCCCAGGACGTCATCGCCGGGGTGCTGCCCGAGGACAAGGTCGACACCGTCAAGCGGCTGCAGGCCGAGGGCAGGGTCGTGGCGATGGTCGGCGACGGCGTCAACGACGCCGCCGCACTCGCCCAGGCCGACTTGGGCCTGGCCATGGGCACCGGCACCGACGCCGCGATCGAGGCCGGCGACCTCACCCTGGTCCGCGGCGACCTGCGCTCCGCGGCCGACGCCATCCGGCTCTCCCGCCGCACCCTCGGCACCATCAGGGGCAACCTCTGCTGGGCCTTCGGCTACAACGTGGCGGCGATCCCGCTGGCCGCCGCCGGACTGCTCAACCCGGTGATCGCCGGGGCCGCGATGGCCTTCTCCTCGGTCTTCGTGGTCAGCAACAGCCTCCGGCTGCGCCGCTTCCAACCCGCCTGAGCCCTGACAGCAGAAGGGCCCGGCAGCAGAAGGGCCCGACAGCACGAGGGGCCCGGACCGGGTACGGTCCGGGCCCCTCGTCACAGCTCAACGCCCCAGCAGCTCCCCGCCGTTGCAGTGCAGGATCTCGCCGGTGATGAACCCGGCCTCGGGCGAGGCCAGGAAGTGCACCGCCGCCGCGACCTCACCGGCCTCGCCGATCCGGCCGAGCAGGGTGCGCGCCGCCCGGCGGGCGACCTCGGCCTCGTCCAGCCGCGGCCCGAAGAACTCGGTGCCGGCGACCGTGCCCGGGGCGACGATGTTGGCGGTGATGCCCGAGGTGCCCAACTGCGCGGCCAGGAAGTGGTTCCAGGCGTGCAGCGAGGCCTTCGCCGCGCCGTACGAGCCGGCCCCGCGCAGGGCGGCGATGGAGCTGATGGTGACGACCCGGCCGGAGCCCGGGGTGAGCCGGTCCCGGATCGACTCGGTGAGCAGCACCACGGTCAGCACGTTGCGCTCGAAGTCGCCGCGCCAGCGGGCCAGCAGGGCGTGCGGCCCGCCGCCGACCACGGTCTCCCGGCTGCCGGCGTTGTTCACCAGCACGTCGATCCGCTCGGGCAGTTCGGCCAGCGCGGCCTCCACCGCGTCCGGGTCGGCGAGGTCGCACACCAGCGGGGTGGCGTTCGGCCCGAGGTCGGCCGCGGCCTTCTCCAGGACCGCACGACGGCGACCGACGATCACCACGCGCTCGCCCGCTTCGACGAACCGCCGCGCGACTTCGTACCCGATTCCCGTGCCACCGCCGGTGACGACGACGTTCCTGGCCATCTGCGCACTCCCTCCCCAGTTCCGCCGTCGCGCGATGAGGGGGCGCGACGGTCCGTACCGGAATGCCACGATTCCTATCACGCTCGGTTGCCGTGACTGCGGGGAGGGTGACGTCGCGCGCGAGGGAAGGTGTGATATGAGCGCGGAACCAAGCGCCTACGGAGCGTGGCGAGAGGCAGCTCACACCCTCCCGGCGTAACTTCTCGCACCCTGATACGTCTTAGGTTGGTAGTGCGGCAGTTTTTCCGATGGGCGGGACGCGACTAACGGCAACGCGTCCCGTGCTTCCAGCGGCTGTCGCCGACGGGGCTCCGGCGGGCCCCGGGACGGTCGTCGTGCTTTCGACGACCTTCGCGCACGGCGCCGGGGTGTGGCGGGCCAGGGACGCTTTGAGCGGCCGTCCCCGGTTGCGGCCAAGCCCCGGAGTCGTGCGCCGTACGGTTCCGCCCCCGCACGGGCCCCTCCGGGTCCGGGGCGCGAGGACGCGAAGGGGCCCGGCCGCTCAGCAGCGGCCGGGCCCCTTTCGGTGCGGTGCTACGTCAGCGCTGCTCGAGCTCGACGTAGTCGCGGATCTCGGTGCCCGTGTAGATCTGGCGCGGGCGGCCGATCCGGCTGGTCGGGTCGTTGATCATCTCGTGCCAGTGGGCGATCCAGCCCGGCAGCCGGCCGAGGGCGAACAGCACGGTGAACATGCTGGTCGGGAAGCCCATGGCGCGGTAGATCAGGCCGGTGTAGAAGTCCACGTTCGGGTACAGCTTGCGCGAGATGAAGAAGTCGTCCTTGAGGGCGTGCTCCTCCAGCTTGAGCGCGATCTCCAGCAGCTCGTCGCTCTTGCCGAGCTGGCCGAGGACCTCGTGCGCCAGCAGCTTGACCTGCGCGGCGCGCGGGTCGAAGGCCTTGTAGACGCGGTGGCCGAAGCCCATCAGCTTGACGCCGGCTTCCTTGTTCTTCACCTTCGTGATGAACGCGTCGACGTCGCCGCCGTCCTTCTGGATGCCCTCGAGCATCTCCAGGACGGCCTGGTTGGCGCCACCGTGCAGCGGGCCCCACAGGGCCGAGATGCCCGCCGAGATCGAGGCGAACAGGTTGGCGTGGCTGGAGCCGACCAGGCGCACGGTGGAGGTCGAGCAGTTCTGCTCGTGGTCCGCGTGCAGGATGAGCAGCTTGTCCAGCGCGTTGACGACGACCGGGTTGAGCTCGTAGTCCTCGGCGGGGACCGCGAAGGTCATCCGCAGGAAGTTCTCGACGTAGCTCAGGTCGTTGCGCGGGTAGACGAAGGGCTGGCCCATCGCCTTCTTGTACGCGTACGCGGCGATCGTCGGCAGCTTGGCCAGCAGGCGGACGGTCGACAGGTGGCGCTGGGCCGCGTCGAAGGGGTTGTGGCTCTCCGGGTAGAACGTGGAGAGCGCACCGACCACCGAGGACAGCATGGCCATCGGGTGGGCGTCCCGCGGGAAGCCCTGGAAGAAGCGCTTGACGTCCTCGTGCAGCAGCGTGTGCTGGGTGATCTCGCGGTTGAACTGCGCCAGCTGGTCCGCGTTGGGCAGCTCGCCGTTGATCAGGAGGTACGCGGTCTCGATGAAGCCGCCCTGTGCTGCGAGCTGCTCGATCGGGTAGCCGCGGTACCGCAGGATGCCGTTGTCGCCGTCCACGAAGGTGATCGCGGACTTGTACGCAGCGGTGTTACCGAAGCCGTTGTCCAGGGTGACCAGGCCGGTCTGCGGGAGCAGCTTCGAGATGTCGAAGCCGGAGTTGCCCGCAGTGCTCTCGACGACGGGGTACTCGTACTCGCCGTCCTGGTACCGCAGTACTACCGAGTTGTCGCTCACGTCTTCCTCACCGACGAAATGAATCCTCTTCCAAGGTGCCCTGACTGTCTCTACCATCCCCCATCCGGAGGACAGTCGCGCACCCGGGGTGGCCCGGAAGGGCCTGCCCCTACAAAACCTGCCGCCGCAGCCGGTACGAACCGGACAAGATCGGCACCACCCTAGGCTCTGCCGTAAATCTCTTCACGTCAAGAGAACATTAGAGGCAACCATCCTGTTGGATAATCATCCAGCAGCAAGTCGATGATCGAGCGCGGCATGCCGCCGACCTGCACTGACGGCCCTCACGGCCTGCGCGATCGCCTTCCGTGACCCGATCAGCACTACGAGTTTCCTCGCCCTGGTCACGGCGGTGTAGAGCAGATTCCGCTGGAGCATCGTCCAAGCGGACATAGTGACCGGAATCACCACCACCGGATACTCACTGCCCTGCGAGCGGTGGATCGTCACCGCGTACGCGTGCGACAGCTCGTCCAGTTCGTCGAAGTCGTACGACACCTCCTCGTCCTCGTCGGTGAGCACCGTCAGCCGCTGGTCGTCCACGCTGAGGGCGGTCACCACTCCAACTGTGCCGTTGAAGACGCCGTTGCGCCCCTTGTCGTAGTTGTTGCGGATCTGGGTGACCTTGTCCCCCACCCGGAACGTCCGCCCGCCGAACCGCCGCTCCGCCAGCCCCTCCCGGGCCGGCGTCACCGCCCCCTGCAGCAGCGTGTTCAGGTTCCCCGCCCCGGCCGGGCCCCGGTGCATCGGCGCCAGCACCTGCACGTCCCGGCGCGGGTCGAAGCCGAACTTCTGCGGGATCCGACGCGCCACCACGTCCACCGTCAGACCGGCCGCCCGCTCGGTGTCCTCCTCGACGAACAGGAAGAAGTCCGTCAGACCCTCCGTCAACGGCGGCTTCCCCTCGTTGATCCGGTGCGCGTTGACCACCACGCCGGACTGCTGCGCCTGCCGGAAGATCCGGGTCAGCCGCACCGACGGGATCGGCCCGCCCTCCGCCAGCAGATCCCGCAGCACCTCCCCGGCGCCCACCGAGGGCAGCTGGTCCACGTCCCCCACGAACAGCAGGTGGGCGCCCGGCGGCACCGCCTTGACCAGCTTGTTCGCCAGGATCAGGTCCAGCATCGAGGCCTCGTCCACCACCACCAGGTCCGCGTCCAGCGGCCGGTCCCGGTCGTAGGCGGCGTCCCCGCCCGGCTTCAGCTCCAGCAGCCGGTGCACGGTCGAGGCCTCCGCCCCGGTCAGCTCGGCCAGCCGCTTCGCCGCCCGCCCGGTCGGCGCCGCCAGCACCACCTTCGCCCGCTTGGCCAGCGCCATCATCACGATCGACTTCACCGTGAACGACTTGCCGCAGCCCGGACCACCCGTCAGCACCGCGACCTTGCGGGTCAGCGCCAGCCGGACCGACTGCTGCTGCTCCGGCGCCAGCTCCGTCCCGGTCCGCTTCGCCAGCCACTCCAACGCCACCGGCCAGTCCACCTCGGCGGACCACGGCAACCGGTCGGCGTCCGAACGCAGCAGCCGCAACAGCTGGTTGGCCAGCGAGATCTCCGCCCGGTGGAACGGCACCAGGTAGACCGCGGTGATCGGCTCGCCCGCCTCCCCCGGCACCGTCTCGCGCACCACGCCCTCGGCCGCGACCAGCTCCGCCAGACAGTCGATCACCAGCCCGACGTCCACCTGCAGCAGCTTCACGCCGTCCGCGATCAGCCGCTCCTCCGGCAGGTAGCAGTGCCCCTGGTCGCTGCTCTGCGACAGCGCGTACTGCAGCCCCGCCTTCACCCGCTCCGGGCTGTCGTGCGGGATGCCCACCGCCTGGGCGATCCGGTCCGCCGTCAGGAAGCCGATGCCCCAGACGTCCGAAGCCAGCTTGTACGGCTCGTTCTTCACCACCCCGATCGAGGCGTCGCCGTACTGCTTGTAGATCCGCACCGCCAACGAGGTCGACACCCCGACCCCCTGCAGGAAGACCATCACCTCCTTGATGGCCTTCTGCTCCTCCCAGGCCGCGGCGATCTTCCTGGTGCGCTTGGGCCCCAGCCCCGGCACCTCGATCAGCCGGCCCGGCTCGTTCTCGATCACCTCCAGGGTGTCCACCCCGAAGCGCTCCACGATCCGCTCGGCGAACCGCGGCCCGATCCCCTTGATCAGCCCCGAGCCCAGGTACCGCTGGATGCCCTGCACCGTGGCCGGCAGCACCGTCGTGTAGTTCTCCACGGTGAACTGCCGTCCGTACTGCGGGTGCGAACCCCACCGCCCGTGCAGCCGCAGCGACTCGCCGACCTGCGCCCCGAGCAGCGCGCCCACCACCGTCAGCAGGTCGTTCCCGCCCCGGCCGGTGTCCACCCGGGCCACGGTGTAGCCGGTCTCCTCGTTGGCATAGGTGATCCGCTCCAGCACGCCCTCGACCTGCGCGAGCTGCTGCGGAACCTGCTGCCCCGACTGCGCCTGCTTGGCCACCGGAGCCCCCTTCGACCGGTACGGGTGGACCATTCCGTTACGCACCGTACCGTCCTGCGCGGACAACCCGGAGCCCGGAAAGCCCGCGCACCCTCCGTGCACCGATGGCGAACCCGCCGTGCAGCGCCCCCACCGAGGTGCCAGGCTGGAAGGAACCCGGGGGGCCGTCGTCCGCGCCCGCGCCCGCACGGGACCCGTCCGAGGAGCAGTACCGCCATGCTCAACACCGACTTCCGCCCCGGTTCCCCGGTCTGGCTCGACCTGAGCAGCCCCGACACCCGGGCCTCCGTCGACTTCTACACCGCCCTGTTCGGCTGGACCTTCGACTCGGCCGGCCCCGAGGCCGGCGGCTACGGCTTCTTCCAGCTCGACCGCCGCACCGTCGCCGCGCTCGGCCCGCTCGCCGACGAGGGCGCACTGCCCGGCTGGACGCTGTACTTCGCCACGGACGACGCCGACCGCACCACCGACCTCGTCCAACAGGCGGGCGGCCGGGTGCGGTTCGCCCCCTTCGACGTCTTCGCCGCGGGCCGGATGGCCGGCTTCACCGACCCGACCGGCGCCGACTTCGCCGTCTGGCAGCCGCACGACACCCGCGGCCTGGACCTCGTCAACCAGGAGGTCAGCCTCTGCTGGGCCGAGTGCTACAGCGTCGACGCCGAACGGGCCAAGGCCTTCTACCGCACGGTCTTCGGCTGGCAGGAGCAGGACGTCCCGTTCGGCGAGGCGCTCTACACCGTGCTCACCCCGGCCGGCGGCGGCACCGACGACGCCCACGGCGGCATCATGCAACTCGGCCCCGAGCACACCGCGCGCGGCACCCGCTCGCACTGGCTCCCCTACTTCGAGGTCCCCAACGTGGACGCCAGCCTCGCCATCGCCGACCGGCTCGGTGCCACGGTCCGGATCCCGGCGATGGACGTGCACGGCGTCGGCCGCCTCGCCCAGCTGCTCGACCCGCACGGCGCAGTCTTCGCCGTCATCACCAGTGCCGCGCCCGGGGCGTGACCTGGGATCGGCCCAGAAGGGCCGTAAAGGGGTGCTACGGGCGTAGACGAGCCCGGCCCGGCCCCGGAAGGGACCCTTATCCTCCGATCATGACTGAAACGGCTGTTCTGACGATCCGACGAGCCACCGAGGCCGACCTGCCGGCGATCGTCGCCATGCTCGCCGACGACCCACTCGGCGCCACCCGGGAGACCCCCGACGACCTCACCCCGTACCGCACCGCCTTCACCCGCATCGACGGCGACCCGCACCAGCACCTGGTCGTCGCCGAACGCGCCGGCCGCACCATCGGCACCCTGCAACTCACCCTCGTCCCCGGCCTCTCCCGGACCGGTTCCACCCGCGCGATCATCGAGGCCGTCCGCGTCCACGCCGACGAACGGGGCAGCGGGCTCGGCACCGAACTGATCCTGTGGGCCGTCGAGCGCGCCCGCGAACTCGGCGCCGACCTCGTCCAGCTCACCTCCGACGCCACGCGCACGGACGCGCACCGCTTCTACGAGCGGCTGGGCTTCACGCCCTCGCACCTCGGCTTCAAAATGACGCTTTCGAACTGACGCTTTCGAACTGACGGAAATGGCCCGGAAACGCGAAGAACCCCCATCCGGAATCCGGATGGGGGTTCTTCTGAATGATTGTTCGGCGGCGTCCTACTCTCCCACAGGGTCCCCCCTGCAGTACCATCGGCGCTGTGAGGCTTAGCTTCCGGGTTCGGAATGT